>NZ_BAAAKJ010000377.1:6352-15684 GCF_039527695.1 Kitasatospora putterlickiae | reverse complement strand
CCGCCCGGGCCGAGGCCGCCGCCGTCTGGGGCGTGCCCGGACTCCCGGAAGGGCCCGGCCGGGACACCGAGTCCATCCTCGAAGCGGCCGTCGGCGGCGAACTCGGAGCGCTGCTGGTCGGCGGCCTCGACCCGGACGACCTGGCCGACCCGGCCCGGGCCGAACTGGCGCTGGCCGCCGTCCCGTTCGTGGTCTCGCTGGAGCTGCGCCCGTCCGCCGTCACCGTGCACGCCGACGTGGTGCTGCCGGTGGCCGCGGTCGCCGAGAAGGCCGGCACCTTCCTGGACTGGGAGGGCCGGGCGCGGATGTTCGAGGCCGCCCTCAAGCCGGACCAGCAGATGGGCCGTCACCTGCACCCGGACCTGCGGGTGCTGAACATGCTCGCCGACGCGCTGGGCCACCGGCTCGGCCTGCCCGACGTCCGTTCCGCCCGGCTGGAGCTGGACCGGTTCGCGCCCTGGGCCGGCGAGCGCCCGGCCGCCCCGGCCGCCCACCCCGGGCTGCTGCCCCGCCCGGCCACCGGGCAGGCGGTGCTGGCCGGCTGGCGCCTGCTGCTCGACAACGGCTCGCTCCAGCAGGGCGACCCGCACCTGGCCGGCACCCGGCACCGCGCGGTCGCCCGGATCTCGCCGACCACCGCCGAGGAGATCGGCGCCCTGGACGCCCCCGCGCTGCGGCTGACCGGCCCGGCCGGATCGGTCGCCCTGCCGCTGGAGATCAGCAAGGAGATGCCGGACCGCACGGTCTGGATCCCGCTCAACTCCACCCCGGGCGGCGCCCACCGCGCGCTCGGCACCACCATCGGCCACCTGGTCACCGTCGCCCCGGCGCAGGGTGCCGAGACGCGGGGCACCGAGGCGCAGGGCGTCGAGCCCGACGAGGAGGAGAAGTGAACCCCACCTCGCACCCGTTCGCCGGGTACGACCTCGCCGCGTACGAGACGCTCGGCTTCTTCGGCCGCGACCCCTGGTGGCTGGTCCTGCTGAAGGCGGTGTTCTGCTTCGCCTTCCTGGTCGGCACGGTGCTCGTGGCGATCGTCTGGGAGCGCAAGGTGGTGGCCTGGATGCAGCTGCGCATCGGGCCCAACCGGCACGGCCCGTGGGGCCTGCTGCAGTCGCTCGCCGACGGCGTGAAGCTGGCGCTCAAGGAAGACCTGGTGGTCAAGGGCGCCGACAAGGCGGTCTACGTCCTGGCCCCGATCGTCTGCGCCATCCCGGCGTTCATGGCCATCGCGGTGATCCCGTTCGGCCCGGCCGGCGACGAGATCTCGATCTTCGGCACCCGGACGCCGATGCAGCTGACCGACTTCCCGGTGGCGCTGCTGTACATCCTGGCCACCGCCTCGGTGGGCATCTACGGCATCGTGCTGGCCGGCTGGTCCTCCGGCTCGACCTACCCGCTGCTCGGCGGCCTGCGTTCCTCGGCCCAGATGATCAGCTACGAGATCGCGATGGGCCTCTCCTTCGCGGCGGTGTTCATCTACTCCGGCTCGATGTCCACCTCGGAGATCGTCTCCTCGCAGCAGCCGACCTGGTTCGCGGTGCTGCTGCCGGTGTCGTTCATCGTCTACATCGTGGCGATGGTCGGCGAGACCAACCGCGCGCCCTTCGACCTCCCGGAGGCCGAGGGCGAACTGGTCGGCGGCTTCAACACCGAGTACTCCTCGCTGAAGTTCGCGATGTTCATGCTGGCCGAGTACATCAACATGGTCACCGTCTCGGCCGTCGCCTCCACCCTGTTCCTCGGCGGCTGGCGGGCCCCCTGGCCGGTCTCCACCTTCTGGGAGGGCGCCAACCACGGCTGGTGGCCGATGCTCTGGATCATCCTCAAGATCCAGCTGCTGCTCTTCTTCTTCATCTGGCTGCGCGGCACCCTGCCCCGGTTCCGCTACGACCAGTTCATGAAGATCGGCTGGAAGGTGCTCATCCCGGTCTCGCTGGTCTGGCTGGTGATGGTGGCGGCCGTCCGGGCGCTGCGCAACGAGGGCTACGGCTTCGGCGAGGTGGTGCTCTACGTCGGTGCCCCGGTCGGCGCGCTGCTGCTGCTCGGCCTGCTGCGGGACGCCGTGAAGCGCCGGCCGGAGACCGAGGACGGCGCGCCGAGCGGCGAGTTCGACCCGATGGCCGGCGGCTACCCGGTGCCGCCGATGCCCGGCCAGCAGCTCCCGCCGGTCCCGCGCCGGCGCAGCCGCGCCCCGAAGCAACTCCAGGACGCCCTCAACGGGGCCGACCAATCCGAAGGGAGCTGAACCGAGATGTCGTCCGACCAGAACCCCCGGACCGACCGGCCCGAGCGGGCCGACAAGCCGTCCATCCTCGGACCGGCCGCCGGCTTCGGCGTGACCTTCAAGGCCATGTTCAAGAAGCGGCTCACCGAGCAGTACCCGGAGCAGAAGAAGCCCACCGCCCCGCGCTTCCACGGCCGCCACCAGCTGAACCGGCACCCGGACGGCCTGGAGAAGTGCGTCGGCTGCGAGCTGTGCGCCTGGGCCTGCCCGGCCGACGCCATCTACGTCGAGGGCGCGGACAACCGGGAGGAGGAGCGCTACTCACCCGGTGAGCGGTACGGCGCGGTGTACCAGATCAACTACGCCCGCTGCATCCTGTGCGGCCTGTGCATCGAGGCCTGCCCGACCCGGGCGCTCACCATGACCAACGAGTACGAGCTCGCGGACTCCTCCCGCAAGGACCTGATCTTCACCAAGGAGCAGCTGCTGGTCGGCCTCTCCGAGGGCATGGTCGACACCCCGCACGCGATCTTCCCGGGCGTCGACGAGGGCGCCTACTACCGGGGCGAGATCACCGCGGCGGCGCCGGGCACCGAGCCCCAGGAGCGCACCGAGCGGGAGCGGGAGGCGCAGTCGTGACCGCCGCCCCCGTCACCCTCGCCGCCGTGTCCGGCGCGACCTCCACCGGTGAGGCCGTCCAGTTCTGGGTGCTCGCGGTGATCGCCGTCGGCGGCGCCGTGGGCATGCTGCTGATGCGCAAGGCGGTGCACAGCGCGCTCTGCCTGGCCGCCACCATGCTCGCCCTGGCGGTCTGTTACATGGCCCAGGGCGCGGTGTTCCTGGGCGTGGTGCAGATCGTCGTCTACACCGGCGCGATCATGATGCTCTTCCTGTTCGTGGTGATGCTGGTCGGTGTGACCAGCGCGGACTCGCTGAAGGAGCAGTTGAAGGGCCAGCGGTTCGCCGCCGCGCTCTGCGGGCTCGGCTTCGGCGTGCTGCTGATCGCCGGGATCGCCAACGCGAGGCTGGACACCTTCGCCGGTCTCGCCGAGGCCAACGCCGAGGGCAACGTCCAGGGCCTGGCCCGGCTGATCTTCACCAAGTACGTCTGGGCCTTCGAGGTCACCGGCGCGCTGCTGATCACCGCCGCGATCGGTGCCATGGTGCTGACCCACCGCGAGCACGTGAAGGCCCCGAAGACGCAGCGCGAGCTGGCCGCCCAGCGGGTCGCGGACAACCTGCAGGTCCCGCCGCTGCCCGCGCCCGGCGTCTACGCCCGGCACAACGCGGTGGACATCCCCGGCCTGCTGCCGGACGGCTCGATCGCCGAGGACTCGGTGATGGCGACCCTGCGCGAGCGCGGCCAGATCCGCGACGTCAGCCAGGAGATGCTGGCCCGGATGGCCGAGCTGGAGTCCACCAGCGCCGACTGGCTCGGCCGCCCGCCGTCCGGGCGTCCGCCGGTGACCGGCCCGCGCCAGGCGCTGGAGCCGGTGGCCGCCAACCACACGGCGCCGGCGAACCGCCCGGCGTCCGACCACGACGAGGAGGGGGCGGAGTGAATCCGGTCAACTACCTCTATCTCTCCGCCCTGTTGTTCACCATCGGCGCCTCCGGCGTGCTGATCCGGCGGAACGCGATCGTCCTGTTCATGTGCGTCGAGCTGATGCTCAACGCCTCCAACCTGGCGCTGGTCACCTTCTCCCGGATGCACGGCAACCTGGACGGCCAGATCATCGCGTTCTTCACCATGGTGGTCGCGGCGGCCGAGGTCGTGGTGGGCCTCGCGATCATCGTCACGATCTTCCGGACCAGGCACTCCGCTTCGGTCGACGACAGCAACCTGATGAAGCTGTAGGCGGAGGACCTCGGTGAACTCTCTCATTCCGCTGCTGGTCGCGGCCCCGCTGGCCGGCGCCGCCCTGCTGCTGCTCGGCGGCCGGGCCTTCGACCGGTTCGGCCACTGGCTGGCCACCGCGCTCGCCGCACTGTCCTTCGGCTTCGGCCTCGCGCTGTTCTCGTCCATGCTGGGCCGGGACGCCGAGGAACGCGCCGTCACCGAGCACCTGTTCAGCTGGATCCCGGTGAACGGCTTCCAGGCCGACGTCGCCTTCCGGCTCGACCAGCTCTCGATGACCTTCGTGCTGCTGATCACCGGCGTCGGCACGCTGATCCACCTCTACTCGGTGGGCTACATGGCGCACGACGAGCGCCGGCGCCGCTTCTTCGCCTATCTGAACCTCTTCCTGGCGGCCATGCTGCTGCTGGTGGTCGCCGACAACTACCTGCTGCTGTACTTCGGCTGGGAGGGCGTCGGCCTCGCCTCGTACCTGCTGATCGGCTTCTGGCAGCACAAGCCGAGCGCCGCGACGGCCGCCAAGAAGGCGTTCATCGTCAACCGGGTCGGCGACCTGGGCCTGTCCATCGCGATCATGCTGATGTTCGTCGAGTTCGGCTCCTTCGCCTTCGAGCCGGTCTTCGCCACCGCCGACAGCGCGAGCGAGGGCAAGCTGACCGCGATCGGCCTGATGCTGCTGCTCGCCGCCTGCGGCAAGTCGGCGCAGGTGCCGCTGCAGTCCTGGCTCGGGGACGCGATGGAGGGCCCGACCCCGGTCTCCGCGCTGATCCACGCGGCCACCATGGTCACCGCCGGCGTCTACCTGATCACCCGCTCCGGGACGATCTTCAACCTGGCGCCGGACGCCCAGACCGCCGTCGTGGTGGTCGGCGCGGTCACCCTGCTCTTCGGTGCGATCGTCGGTTGCGCCAAGGACGACATCAAGAAGGCGCTGGCCGGCTCGACCATGTCGCAGATCGGCTACATGATCCTCGCGGCCGGCCTCGGCCCGATCGGCTACGCCTTCGCGATCATGCACCTGGTGACCCACGGCTTCTTCAAGGCCGGGCTGTTCCTCGGCGCCGGGTCGGTCATGCACGGCATGAACGACGAGGTGAACATGCGTCACTACGGCGGCCTGCGGAAGTACATGCCGGTCACCTTCGTCACCTTCGGCCTCGGCTACCTGGCCATCATCGGCTTCCCCGGCCTGTCCGGCTTCTTCTCCAAGGACAGGATCATCGAGGCGGCGTTCGCCAAGGGCGGCACCGAGGGCTGGATCCTCGGCCTGTGCGCCCTGACCGGCGCCGCGGTCACCGCGTTCTACATGACCCGGGTGATGATCCTGACCTTCTTCGGCGAGAAGCGCTGGCAGCCGGACGCCGAGGGCCACGAGCCGCACCCGCACGAGTCGCCGCGCACCATGACCGTCCCGATGATCCTGCTGGCGGTCGGCTCGGTGTTCGCCGGCGGGGTGTTCGCGTTCAACGACTCCTTCCTGCACTGGCTGGAGCCGGTCACCGGGCACGAGGAGGGCAACTCCCCGCTCGCCCCGCTGGTGGTCACCCTGCTCACCAGCGCCTGCATGGTGGCCGGCGTCGCGCTCGCGTACCTGGTGTACGGCCGCTCGGCCGTCCCGGTGGTGCCGCCCTACGGCTCCCCGCTCACCCGGGCCGCCCGCCGGGACCTGCTCCAGGACGACTTCAACCACGCCGTCCTGGTCCGCCCCGGCTCGGCGCTCACCGCGGCCCTGGTCTACTTCGACAGCCGCGGCCTGGACGGCTTCGTCAACGGCCTGGCCGCCACCATCGGCGGCGTCTCCAGCCGGCTGCGGCGGATCCAGAACGGCTACGTCCGCTCGTACGCGCTCTCCATGTTCGGCGGCACGCTGGTGCTGGTCGCCACGACACTCCTGATGAGGTCCGTCTGATGCACCCGGATTACACACGTCGTCAGGAGGTCGAGGCATGAGCGTCCTCCTCACCGCCACCTGCGCGGTTCCGGCGGCCGGCGCGGTGGTCACCGCCGCCCTGCCGGCCGGGACCACCGAGAGCCGGCGGCGGACCGCCAAGACGGTGGCGCTGGCCTTCTCCGCCGCCACCCTGGCCCTGGCCGGCGCGGCCGCCGTGCGGTTCGACCCGGACGGCGCGCGCTACCAACTGACCGAGTCCTACAGCTGGATCCGCTCCTTCGGCATCACCTTCTCGCTCGGGGTGGACGGCATCGGCGCCGTCCTCGCGCTGCTCACCGCCGTCCTGGTGCCGGTCGTGCTGCTCGCCTCCTGGCGCGACGCCGACCCGGCCGGGCCCGAGCCCGCCGCCGCCACCGAGGGAGCCGCCGACCCCGGCACCTTCGAGGCGCGCCGCCGCACCCAGGGCTTCTTCGCCCTGGTCCTGGCGGTGGAGGCGATGGTGATCGTCTCCTTCTACGCCACCGACGTCTTCGTCTTCTACGTCTTCTTCGAAGCCATGCTGATCCCGATGTACTTCCTCATCGGCGGCTTCGGCGACCGGGCGGGCGGCCCCGATTCGGCCCGTCAGCGCTCCTACGCGGCGGTCAAGTTCCTGCTGTACAACCTGCTCGGCGGCCTGGTCATGCTGGCCGCCGTGATCGGCCTGTACGTGATCGCGCAGGACCAGGGCCTGGCCACCTTCGACCTGCGGACGCTCACCGACGCGGTCGCCGACGGCCGGCTGGAGATCAGCGGCGCCGCCGAGAAGGCGCTGTTCCTCGGCTTCTTCTTCGCCTTCGCGGTCAAGGCCCCGCTCTGGCCGCTGCACACCTGGCTGCCGAACGCGATGGGCGAGGCCACCGCCGGCACCGCCGTGCTGATCACCGCCGTGGTCGACAAGGTCGGCACCTTCGCGATGCTCCGCTTCTGCCTCGGGCTGTTCCCGGACGCCTCGAAGACCTTCGCCCCGGCGATCCTGGTCCTCGCGGTGATCGGGATCATCTACGGCGCGCTGCTGGCGATCGGCCAGAAGGACATCAAGCGGCTGGTCGCCTACGCCTCGATCTCGCACTTCGGCTTCATCATCATGGGCGTCTTCGCGCTGACCAGCCAGGGCCAGAGCGGAGCCACCCTCTACATGGTCAACCACGGCATCTCCACCGCCGCGTGGATGCTGGTGGCCGGCTTCCTGATCTCCCGCCGCGGCTCCCGGCTGATCGCCGACTACGGCGGCGTGCAGAAGGTCGCCCCGGTGCTCGCCGGCACCTTCCTCATCGGCGGCCTGGCCACCCTGTCGCTGCCCGGACTGGCGCCCTTCGTCAGCGAGTTCCTCGTCCTGGTCGGCACCTTCACCCGGTACCCGGCGATCGGCATCGTCGCCACCTTCGGCATCGTGCTCGCCGCGCTGTACGCCCTGCTGCTCTACCAGCGCACCATGACCGGCCCGGTCAAGGAGGGCGTCAGCGGCATCACGGACCTCAAGGCCCGCGAACTCGCCGTGGTGGCACCGCTGGTGGCGCTCACCGTGCTGCTCGGCGTCTACCCGAAGCCGCTCACCGACCTGGTCAACCCCTCGGTGAACGCGACCCTCTCGCAGGTCCACCAGACCGACCCGGCACCGGCCCACCCGGTCGCCGACCACGGGACCGCCCAGGACGGGACCGCCCGCTCAGGAGGTGAGCACAAGTGAGCACCGGATGGCTCGCCGCCGCCGGCGGCGGTACCCAGAGCATTCCCGCGCCGCACATCGAGTACGGCCAACTCTCCCCGATGCTGGTGGTGTTCGGCGCCGCCGTGATCGGCATCCTGCTGGAGGCCTTCCTGCCCCGGCGGGTGCGGCACTGGGCCCAGGTGGTGACCGCGCTGACCGGCCTGGCCGGCGCCTTCGTCGCCGTGCTGGTGCTCGCCGCCCAGGGCTACGGCACCACCAAGGCCGACGGGGTCGCGATGGGCTCGGTCGCCGTCGACGGCCCGACGCTGTTCCTCCAGGGCGTCATCCTGCTGGTCTCGGTGGTCGCGGTGCTGACCTACGCCGAGCGCCGGCTGGAGCCCAAGGCCGGGGGAGCGCCGGCCGACGCCTTCACCGCCCAGGCCTCCGCCACGCCCGGCGGCGAGCAGGAGCGCGGCGCGATCCGGGCCGGCTTCACCACCAGTGAGGTCTTCCCGCTCACCATGTTCGCGGTCGGCGGCATGCTGCTCTTCCCCGCCGCCAACGACCTGCTGACCATGTTCGTCGCGCTGGAGGTCTTCTCCCTCCCGCTCTACCTGCTCTGCGCGCTGGCCCGGCGCCGCCGGCTGCTCTCCCAGGAGGCGGCGGTCAAGTACTTCCTGCTCGGCGCCTTCGCCTCGGCGTTCTTCCTGTTCGGCACCGCGCTGCTGTACGGCTACGCGGGCACCGTACGGCTCGGCGAGATCGCCGACGTCATCTCCGGCAACGCGCTGCTCACCCCGGCGCTGGCCTCCTCGACCCAGAACGACGCGCTGCTGCTGGTGGGCCTGGCGATGCTCTCGGTCGGCCTGCTCTTCAAGGTCGGCGCGGTGCCGTTCCACTCCTGGACCCCGGACGTCTACCAGGGCGCGCCGACCCCGGTCACCGGCTTCATGGCGGCGGCGACCAAGGTGGCCGCGTTCGGCGCCGTGCTGCGGCTGTTCTACGTCGCCTTCCCGGCGCTGCGGCTGGACTGGCGGCCGGTGCTCTGGGGTGTGGCGATCCTCACCATGGTGGTCGGCGCGGTCCTCGCGGTCACCCAGCAGGACGTCAAGCGGCTGCTGGCCTACTCCTCGATCGCGCACGCCGGCTTCATCCTGACCGGCGTGATCGCCAGCAACCGGCAGGGCGTCGGCTCGGTGCTGTTCTACCTGCTGGCGTACTCCTTCGTGACGCTCGGCGCGTTCGCCGTGGTCACCCTGGTGCGCGACTCCAAGGGCGAGGCCACCCACCTGTCCAGCTGGGCCGGCCTGGGCCGGCGCTCCCCGCTGGTCGCGGGGGTGTTCGCGCTCTTCCTGCTGGCCTTCGCGGGCATCCCGCTGACCTCCGGGTTCACCGGGAAGTTCGCGGTGTTCCAGGCCGCGGCGGCCGGCGGGGCCACCCCGCTGGTGATCGTGGGCGTGCTCAGCTCGGCGGTGGCGGCGTTCTTCTACATCCGGGTCATCGTGCTGATGTTCTTCTCCGACCCGCGGCCGGGCGGCCCGACCGTCGCCATCCCGAGCGCCTTCACGGCGACCGCGATCGGCGTCGGCGTCCTGGTCACGGTGGGCCTCGGACTGCTGCCGCAGTACTTCCTGGACCTCGCCTCCAAGGCCGTGTTCTTCGTCGG
>NZ_BAAAKJ010000377.1:1018-6317 GCF_039527695.1 Kitasatospora putterlickiae | reverse complement strand
AGGCCGACCGCTCCCACGACCGTCCGGGTCGCGCCCGCCCGCGCGGCCCGGACGAGCCGTACGGATATCCGTGCTGGCCAGCGGGGACGCCCCAGCCATGACAGAGCCGCACGCCCGTGCAGTGATCCACTCGCGACCGGATACCCTGCCTGTATGGCCAGCGGCGGCACTCAGGGACCGGGCCGCTAGATCGACCAGGGACAGAGGAGTGGTCTTCGTGACCGTCGTGGGACCCTTTGGGCTCAGCGTGCAGGACCGCGATCTGACCCGCGACGTCCAGGCCGGGATGGACGCGGTGGAGATCGCGCTCACCGACGCCGTGAAGAGTGACGTCCCGTTCATCACCGTCACCGCCAGCCACCTGATGGAGGCCGGCGGCAAGCGCTTCCGCCCGCTGCTGGTGCTGCTCGCCGCCCGGTTCGGCGACGCCAACGCGCCCGGGGTGGTCCCGGCCGCCGTGGTCGTGGAGCTCACCCACCTCGCCACGCTGTACCACGACGACGTCATGGACGAGGCCCCGGTGAGGCGCGGCGCCCCCAGCGCCAACTCGCGGTGGGACAACTCGGTCGCCATCCTGACCGGCGACTTCCTCTTCTCGCGCGCCTCCCAGGTGCTCGCCGACCTCGGCCCGGAGGCCGTCCGGCTGCAGGCCGACGCGTTCGAGCGGCTGGTCACCGGCCAGATCCTGGAGACCGCGGGCCCCGGTCCGGAGGACGACCCGCTCGACCACTACCTGAACGTGCTGGCCGGCAAGACCGGCTCGCTGATCGCCGTCTCCTGCCGGATAGGAGCGCTGGCGGCCGGCGCCGAGCCGTGGGTGATCGACATCCTGAGCGCCTTCGGCGAGCGGATCGGCATCGCCTTCCAGCTGGCCGACGACGTGCTGGACATCGCCAGCGACGGCGAGGAGTCCGGCAAGACCCCCGGCACCGACCTGCGCGAGGGCGTGGAGACGCTGCCGACCCTGCTGCTGCGCCAGATGCCCGCAGACCCGGCCGACCCGGACGACGTCCGGCTGCGCGAGCTGCTCCGCAAGGACCTCTCCGACGACGACCTGCACGCCGAGGCGCTGCGGCTGCTGCGCCGCCACCCGGCGCTGGAGCACGCCCGCCGGGAGACCCTGCGGCACGCCGAGGAGGCCCGCGCGCTGCTGGACCCGCTCCCGGACGGTCCGGCCAAGGACGCGCTGCAGGCGCTCTGCGACACGGTGGCCATCCGCACCATGTGACGGCCCGGCGGCCCCGCCCGGAGCGGGCGGGGCGAATCGCCGCCCGTGGTCCCGGGGCGCGCGCGGATGGGGGAGACTGACACCCGTCAGCACCGTGTCCGCACCTCCGCCCACCGGAAGGCCGCCATGCTTCGCGTCGTCATCGCCGAGGACTCCGTACTGCTGCGGGAGGGCCTGACCAGGCTGCTCACCGACCGCGGCCTGGAGGTCGTGGCCGGTGTCGGGGACGGCGAGGCGCTGATCAAGACCATCCACGACCTGGCCGCCGACGGCGCGCTGCCCGACGTGGTGGTCTCCGACGTGCGGATGCCCCCCTCCCACACCGACGAGGGCCTGCGCGCCTGCGTCACCCTGCGCGGCCGCTACCCGGAGCTCGGTGTGCTGGTGCTGTCGCAGTTCGTCGAGGAGCGCTACGCCTCGGAACTGCTGGCCGGTTCCACCCGGGGCGTCGGCTACCTGTTGAAGGACCGGGTCGCCGAGGTCCGCGAGTTCGTGGACGCGGTGGTCCGGGTCGCCGAGGGCGGCACCGCGCTGGACCCGGAGGTCGTCCAGCAGCTGCTGAGCCGCAGCCGCAAGGGCGACGTGCTGGCCGGGCTGACCCCGCGCGAGCGCGAGGTGCTGGGGCTGATGGCGGAGGGCCGGACCAACACCGCGGTGGCCAAGCAGCTGGTGGTCTCCGAGGGCGCGGTGGAGAAGCACGTCAGCAACATCTTCCTGAAGCTGGGGCTCGCGCAGAGCCCCGGGGACCACCGCCGGGTGCTTGCGGTGCTCACTTATCTGAATTCCTGACCGGCTCGCCGCCGCACCCTTCGAAGAGTGTGTTCGCATTCGAACCGAACCGTCCATCCAAGGGTCCAAACCGGTCGTTCGCGGCGTTTTTCGAGGGTGGGGCGGTGATTTTCCGCCGCATCGGGGAGTTCCGTCCAAGGCAATCCTTACCCGCATAGGATGCGAGAGGTGCACCAGGCGGACGGGGCACACGGCTCACGCCCGCGGCTGGTGCCCACGAGGAGGTCCGCGGCAGTGACCAGTCAGGTCGATCAGTCAGAAGCAGTGGACGGCTCGGACGGCGACGAGGGCCGCTCCGGGCCCGGCGGGGGCCGCTCCGGCCCTGCCGCGCCGGTCGGTCCGCAGCACCGGGGGGCCAAGCCGATCCGCCGGCTGGACCGGGTGATCATCAGGTTCGCCGGGGACTCCGGCGACGGCATGCAGCTCACCGGCGACCGCTTCACCTCGGAGACGGCGTCCTTCGGCAACGACCTCTCCACCCTGCCCAACTTCCCGGCCGAGATCCGCGCCCCCGCCGGAACGCTGCCGGGCGTCTCGTCCTTCCAGCTCCACTTCGCCGACCACGACATCCTGACCCCGGGGGACGCGCCCAACGTCCTGGTGGCGATGAACCCGGCCGCCCTCAAGGCCAACCTCCCCGACCTGCCGCACGGCGCGGAGATCATCGTCAACACCGACGAGTTCACCAAGCGCGCGCTGGCGAAGGTCGGCTACGGCGCCGACCCGCTGGCGGACGGCTCACTGGAGGGCTACCACCTGCACAAGGTGCCGCTCACCACGCTGACCCTGGAGGCGCTCAAGGACAGCGGCCTCGCCCGCAAGGACGCCGAGCGGGCCAAGAACATGTTCGCGCTGGGCCTGCTCTCCTGGATGTACCACCGCCCGACCCGCGGCACCGAGTCCTTCCTGCGCACCAAGTTCGCCAAGAAGCCCCTGATCGCCGAGGCCAACATCAGCGCCTTCCGGGCCGGCTGGAACTTCGGCGAGACCACCGAGTCCTTCGCGGTGTCCTACGAGGTGCCGCCGGCCAAGCTGCCGCCGGGCCGCTACCGCAACATCTCCGGCAACCTCGCGCTCTCCTACGGCCTGATCGCCGCCGCCCGGCGCTCCGGACTGCCGCTCTACCTGGGCTCCTACCCGATCACCCCGGCCTCCGACATCCTGCACGAGCTGTCCAGGCACAAGAACTTCGGGGTGCGCACCTTCCAGGCCGAGGACGAGATCGCCGGCATCGGCGCGGCGCTCGGCGCGGCCTTCGGCGGCGCGCTCGGGGTGACCACCACCTCCGGGCCCGGCGTGGCGCTCAAGAGCGAGACCATCGGCCTGGCCGTCTCGCTCGAACTGCCGCTGCTGGTGGTGGACATCCAGCGCGGCGGCCCCTCCACCGGCCTGCCCACCAAGACCGAGCAGGCGGATCTGCTGCAGGCGATGTTCGGCCGCAACGGCGAGGCCCCGGTGCCGATCGTGGCCCCGGCCACCCCGGCCGAGTGCTTCGACGCGGCGCTGGAGGCGGCCCGCATCGCGGTCACCTACCGCACCCCGGTCTTCCTGCTCTCGGACGGCTACCTGGCCAACGGCTCGGAGCCCTGGCGGATCCCGGAGGTCGACGAACTGCCCGTGATCGAGCCGGACTTCGCCACCGCCCCGAACCGCGAGGACGGTTCCTTCCAGCCGTACCTGCGCGACCCGCGGACGCTGGCCCGCCCCTGGGCGGTGCCCGGCACGCCCGGCCTGGAGCACCGGATCGGCGGCATCGAGAAGCAGGACGGCACCGGCAACATCTCCTACGACCCGGCCAACCACGACTTCATGGTCCGCACCCGGCAGGCCAAGGTGGACGGCGTCACGGTGCCCGACACGGAGGTGGACGACCCCTCCGGCGAGGCCAGGGTCCTGGTGCTCGGCTGGGGCTCGACCTACGGCCCGATCACCGCAGCCGTCCGCCGGGTCCGGGCCGACGGCGGCGAGATCGCCCAGGCCCACCTGCGCAACCTCAACCCCTTCCCGGCCAACCTCGGGACGGTGCTGCGCAGTTACGAGAAGGTCATCGTGCCCGAGATGAACCTCGGCCAGCTGGCGCTGCTGCTGCGCGCCAAGTACCTGGTGGACGCGGAGTCCTACAACCAGGTGCGCGGACTTCCCTTCAAGGCGGCGCAGTTGGCGGACGTGCTGTGGGCGGCGATCGGCACCCTGGACGAGGAGGACAACCGATGAGTGAGCGCTACCCCTCGTTGCGGCTGGTCCCGAAGGCCGACGAGCCGCAGAGCGCCAAGGAGTTCAAGACCGACCAGGAGGTGCGCTGGTGCCCCGGCTGCGGTGACTACGCGATCCTGGCCGCGGTGCAGGCGTTCATGCCGGAGCTGGGGATCAGACGGGAGAACACCGTCTTCGTCTCCGGCATCGGCTGTTCCTCCCGGTTCCCGTACTACATGAACACCTACGGGATGCACTCGATCCACGGCCGCGCCCCGGCGATCGCCACCGGCCTGGCGACCTCCCGGCGGGACCTCAGCGTCTGGGTGGTCACCGGCGACGGCGACGCGCTGTCGATCGGCGGAAACCACCTGATCCACGCGCTGCGCCGCAATGTGAACCTGAAGATCCTGCTGTTCAACAACCGCATCTACGGCCTGACCAAGGGCCAGTACTCGCCGACCAGCGAGCTGGGGAAGATCACCAAGTCCACGCCGATGGGCTCGCTGGACGCCCCGTTCAACCCGCTCTCGCTGGCCATCGGCGCGGAGGCCGGCTTCGTCGCCCGGACCATCGACTCCGACCGGCAGCACCTCCAGTCGGTGCTGCGGGCGGCGGCCGAGCACGAGGGCACCGCGCTGGTCGAGATCTACCAGAACTGCAACATCTTCAACGACGGCGCCTTCGAGGTGCTGAAGGAGGCCGGCACCCGGGACGAGGCGCTGATCCGGCTGGAGCACGGGCAGCCGGTCCGCTTCGGCGCGGACCGCGCCCGGGGCGTCTTCCGGGGCGCCGACGGCGAGCTGTTCGTCGACGCGGTCACGGCGGAGAACGAGTCGGCGGTGCTGGTCCACGACGCGCACGCGGCCGGCCCGGCCGCCGCCTTCGCGCTCTCCCGGATCGCCGACGCGGACACCCTGCACCACACGCCGATCGGCGTGCTGCGCGACGTCCGCCGCCCGGTGTACGACGAGCTGATGGCCGACCAGCTGGCCACCGCCGCCGCCGACCGCGGCGAGGGCGACCTGGGCGCGCTGCTCACGGGCGGCGACACCTGGACGGTCGACTGAGCCCGTCCGGGCCGACACT
>NZ_BAAAKJ010000377.1:0-943 GCF_039527695.1 Kitasatospora putterlickiae | reverse complement strand
CCCCGCGGCGGATACTGGCGGCATGACGCCGTACGACGCGATCGTCCCGGCCGGGGGCGCCGCCCTCGTCGGTGACCCGCCGCTACTGCCGCGCCCACTCCACCAGCTGCACCACGACCCCGTTCGGGTCGGTGACCTGGAAGAGCTTCTCGCCCCACGGCTCCTCGCGCAGCGCCATGGTGATCTCCACGCCGGCGGCCTTCAGCCTGGCCTCCTCGGCGGCCACGTCGCCGACCACGAAGGCCAGGATCAGCCCGGCGGCGACCTGGTCGCGGAAGCCCTCCGGCAGGACCTCGATGCCGCGCCTCAGGAAGACGACGTTCACCCCGGCGCTCTCGTGCCCCAGGGAGACGAAGCCGTCCGCGGACATCTGCTCGGCGAACCCGAAGTGCTCCCGCAGGAACGACGCGGACGCCTCGACGTCCTCGACGGTGAGCGAAACGGCGGAGGAGTTGATCTGCATGTTCGGTGAACCTCTCGTCGGCGGTTATCCCGTACGCAGTACACTATACAAAGTACGGAGAATTTGGGAACAGTGATCCCCGTCACACGGCGTGATCATGCCGTCAGTCCAGTCCGGGGATCGGGTCCTGGTCGACGTCGTGGCGCGGCACGCGCTCGGCCGGGTCGCGGCACTCGGGGCCGAGGCGGAGGATGCGCGACTCCGGGTCGTGCAGCGGGCGGTGGCAGCGGCGGCAGGTCACCCGCGGGCGGACGGCCTCGCGGGTGTCGGTGCCCGGCAGCGGATCGGGATCGGCGGCGGTCATGGTTCCGACCGTACCGGCGGGCGCGGCGTGAAAGGATCGGCTCCATGGCCAATGACCGCAGCGGCGCCGGGGACCCGGCGCGCACACTCGCGCTGCTCTGGGGCCTGTCGGCGCAGGAGAAGCCCGGCCGGCGCGGGCCCCGGCAGGCGAAGTCCCCGGCGGAGATCGCCGCCGGC
>NZ_BAAAKJ010000376.1:0-3104 GCF_039527695.1 Kitasatospora putterlickiae | reverse complement strand
GACACCCTCACCCCCGAGGAGTGGCGGGCCGCCGGCTACACCCCGCCGAGCGGCATCCCGCTCGGCGCGCTCAGCCCCGGCGCCCCCGGCGAGGCGCCCTGGCCGGACCGGATGCGCACCCTGCTGCGCACCCCGATGTCCGAGCGCCCCGCCTTCGAGCGGAGCGCCCGCGAACTGCACCCCTCCGCGGCCGCGGCCCGCAACGTCCCGCGCATCCTCGACCTGACCCTGCGCCTCGGCGAGCTGCTGCTCGCCAGCGGCGAGGCCGCCGAGGACGTCGAGGCGGCCATGCTCGGCATCGCGCACGCCTACCGGCTGGACCGCTGCGAACCGCAGGTGACCTTCACCCTGATCGGCATCTCGCACCAGCCCTCGCTGGTCGAGCCGCCGATCACCGCCGACCGCGTGGTGCGCCGCCGCACCTCCGACTACACCCGGCTGAACGCGGTGTACGAGCTGGTCGCGGACATCACCGCCGAGCAGGTGAGCGTCAACGACGCCTACCGCCGGCTCGCGGTGATCCGCCGCAACCGGCACCCGTACGCGGCCTGGCTGCTCGCGCTGAACACCGGCCTGCTGGCCGGCGCGGCGACCTTCCTGGTCGGCGGGCAGATCGACGACAAGGCCTGGCTGGTCTTCCTCAGCGCCTTCGTCGCCGCCGTGCTCGGCGACCGGCTGGCCTCGCTGATCGCCCGTCGCGGGCTGCCGGAGTTCTACCAGTTCGTGCTGGCCGCGATGCCGGCCGCCGCCTCCGGCATCGTGCTCTCCTTCAACGACCTGGGCCTGCGCGGCTCCGTGGTGATCACCGGCGGGCTGTTCGCGCTGCTGCCCGGACGCGCCCTGGTCGCCGCCGTGCAGGACGGTCTGACCGGCTTCTACATCACCGCCGCGGCCCGGCTGCTGGAGGTCATCTACCTGGTGGCGGGCATCGTCATCGGCGTGATGCTGATCCTCTACCTGGGCGTCGGCTTCGAGGCGAAGCTCAAACCCGACGAGTCGCTGGTCGGGATCAGCTACCCGCCGGTCCAGATGGTCGCCGCGATGGTGCTGACCCTGGCCTTCGCGATGCTGCTGCAGACCGACCGCCGCTCGCTCGCCCTGGTCACCCTGAACAGCGGCATCGGCTGGGCCAGCTACGGCGCGCTGGCCTACAACGCGGGGGTCTCGCCGATCGTCGCGACCGGTGTGGCGGCCGGCCTGGTCGGCCTCTTCGGCCAGCTGATGGCGCGCTACCGCAACGGGTCCGCGCTGCCGTACGTCACCGCGGCGATCGGGCCGCTGATGCCCGGTTCGGCGCTCTACCTCGGCATGCTCTCGTTCGCCCAGGGCCACCCCAGCGCGGGCCTGGTCCAGATCACCCGGGCCGCCGCGATCGCGATGGCGCTGGCGATCGGCGTGAACCTGGGCGGTGAGATCGCCCGGCTCTTCATGAAGCTCCCGGTCGGGGTCGAGCGCCCCTCGCTCGCTCCGGTGATCCCCCGCCGGGCCGCCAAGCGCACCCGCGGTTTCT
Source organism: Kitasatospora putterlickiae (assembly GCF_039527695.1). Lineage (NCBI taxonomy): Bacteria > Bacillati > Actinomycetota > Actinomycetes > Kitasatosporales > Streptomycetaceae > Kitasatospora > Kitasatospora putterlickiae. The sequence goes on along the minus strand of NZ_BAAAKJ010000376.1, from coordinate 1,594 downwards.
GACGCCGGCCGTTGGCCCCCGGGCCATGTCGCGGCAGACCGCACGCAGCACCAGGAACGAAGGTAAGACCCATGACCACACTGCTGGACGGCTACCGCGAGCACATCGTGGCCACGCACAAGCAACCGCTGTTCCTGCTGCTGGTCGGGTTCATCACCTCGTTCGTCTTCATCCGGTTCAGCGTGCGGATGATCAGGGCCCAGGTGCGCTGGTGGCCCGGCAACGTGACGCCCGGCGGGCTGCACATCCACCACATGGTCTTCGGTCTGGGCTTCCTGCTGGCCGGCGGCATCGGGGTGTTCGCGACCTACGGCGGGCACCCGTGGATCGACGTCTTCGGGCTGCTCTTCGGCATCGGCTGCGGCCTGGTGCTGGACGAGTTCGCGCTGATCCTGCACCTGGACGACGTCTACTGGAGCGAGCAGGGCCGCAAGTCGGTGGACGCGGTGATCTTCGGCATCCTCTTCACCGGATTGCTGCTCGTCGGGTACGTCCCGCTCGGCGCCGAGCCCACCGGGGAGACCAGGTGGGGGCTGGTCACGGTCATCTCGGTGAACGCGCTGGCGATGGTCGTCACCCTGCTCAAGGGCAAGGTGTGGACCGGGCTGCTCGGCATCATGGTGCCCGGCCTCTCCTGGATCGGCGCGGTCCGGCTGGCCCGCCCGAGCAGCCCCTGGGCGCGCTGGCGGTACGCCGCGAGCCCGCGCCTGCGGGCCCGGGCGCTCCGGCGCGAGCGCCGTCTGCACCGGCGCGCGGACCGGGCCCGCACCTGGCTTTTCGACCTGATCGCCGGGGCGCCCGACAAGGTGCCGGGCCACCACCCGGCCGCCCACCGGGTGGCCGAGCGGATGGCCGCCCGGGCCACCGCCCACCTGGACGCGCACGCTGCCCGGGCGCTGGCCCGGCGGTCCGCCCGGCTGGCCGACCGCCGCTCGGCGGCGGGCGGCACGGAGCACCCGTCCGGGAGTCACCGGAGCGCCGGCGCGGCGGCGTACGGCGGGCCGGACGGGTACGGCGGGCCGGCCGACCGGGTCGGGCGGCACGGCGGGTCCCAGCAGCGGCGGCGGGCGGTCCGGGCCGGCCGGAGCCGGACGTACGCGGTCGGGTCGGCCGGTCAGGAACCCCGGCCGGGTCGGCGGCGCCGGTTGCGGACACGGACCCGCAGGATGAGCAGGTAGTTCGTACCCCCTGGTGTCCGGCTGGAGCCAAGGCGCGGTCGGATCATCCGATGGTCACCCGGTCGGCGGCGCGGGCTTGAGGTGTGAAAACGGCCCGACTTGAGAACATGTCGGACAGTGACCGTCTTGTCACGGAATGGGAGGCTTCGCCGGGCCTCCGGAGGTGACGGGCACCGGCCGGTCCCGTCGTCACCCCGGCCCTGCGGCGACGCGCGTGCGGCCGCTCCGCTCCCTCGTGACCGTTCGAAGGGGTGCGTCATGGCGCGCAGGCTCCTGCCGATCCTCCTGATGTCCCTCACCTCCGTGCTCGGCCTGCTCCCGGCCGCGATCGCCGCCCCGGCCGAGCCGGGCCCGGCTGTCCCCGCCGATCCGCCCGCCGCCGAACCGTCGGGCCCACCGTCCGCCGCCCCCCCCGG
>NZ_BAAAKJ010000375.1:0-1206 GCF_039527695.1 Kitasatospora putterlickiae | reverse complement strand
CGCCGCCCGGCCGTCGGGCGCGCCGCCGCGCCCGGCCCAGCTGCCGCCCGACGCCGCCGACTTCACCGGGCGCACGGCCCCGGTGCGGGTGCTGTGCGAGGCGCTGGCCGCTCCCCCGGAGGCCGGCGGGACGCCGGCGCGGCCGCAGCAGGCGCTGGTGGTGGCGACGGTGGTCGGGATGGGCGGGGTCGGCAAGACGGCGCTGGCGCTGCACGTGGCGCACCGCGTCCGGGAGGCCTACCCGGACGGCCAGCTGTACGCGGACCTGCGCGGCTCGGACCCGGTGCCGGCCGATCCGGAGGCGGTGCTGAGCGGTTTCCTGGTGGCGCTCGGGGTGGCGGCGGACGCGGTGCCGGACGGTCTGGACGCGCGCTCGGCGCTGTTCCGGTCGGTGGTGGACGGCCGGCGGCTGCTGCTGGTGCTGGACAACACCAAGGACGCCGCGCAGATCCGGCCGCTGCTGCCGGGGGCGGTCGGCTGCGCGGTGCTCACCACCGGCCGCACCAGGCCGGCCGGGCTGCCGGTGACCGTGCAGGTCGACCTGGACGTGTTCCAGCCGGAGGAGGCGCTGGACCTGCTCGGCCGCACCATCGGCGCCGAGCGGCTGGCCGCCGAGCCGGACGCCGCCCGGGACCTGGTGGTGGCCTGCGGGCACCTGCCGCTGGCGGTGCGGATCGTGGCCGCCCGGCTGGCCGCGCGGCCGGGCTGGACGGTGGCGACGCTCAGCCGCCGGTTGCAGGTGGAGCGGCGGCGGATCGACGAGCTGCGGATCGGCGACCTCGCGGTGGCGGCGGCCTTCGAACTGAGCTACCGCCAGCTGACGGGCGACCAGGCCCGGGCGTTCCGGCTGGTGGCCTCGGTGGACGGGCCGGACATCGGGCTGCCGGCGGCGGCCGCGCTGCTGGACCTCGACGAGTACGACGCCGAGGACCTGCTGGAGGCGCTGGTGGACGTGGCGATGGTGGAGTCGCCGTTCCCGGGGCGCTACCGGTACCACGACCTGCTGCGGGCGTTCGCGCGCCGACGACCGGCGGAGGGGCCGGAAACCGGCGGGGCCGGCGGGGAGGACGAGGGCCGGGAGGCGGTGGCGGCCCGGGACCGGCTGTTGGACCACCTGCTGGCCACCGCCGGCACCGCCTTCCAGCACGCCGTCCCGGGCGACCCGGCGGCGGGCGTGCTGGGCCCGGCGCGCTCCCCCGGCGTCCC
>NZ_BAAAKJ010000374.1:0-5361 GCF_039527695.1 Kitasatospora putterlickiae | reverse complement strand
GTGCGCTCGGCCGGGTGGAGCCGCCTGGTGGCCGAGGCCGGCGAGGAGGCCGAGCGGGCGGGCGCCGAGGGCGCGGCGGCCGAGGCGGCCCGGCTGGTGGAGAAGCTGCAGGCCGAGCTGGCCGAGGTGCGCTCCGCGGCGCGCTCCGACCTGGAGCGGCAGCGGGCCGAGTCGGAGGACGTCCGGCGGGAGGCGGACTCGCTGCGCCGCAGGCTGCGGTCGCTGGAGAGCGACACCCGCCGGGCGCAGGCGGAGACCCGCAAGGTGGCCGCCGAGCTGGAGGCGGTCAGGGCGCAGGCGGCGGCCGAGCGGAGCGCGGCGGAGAGCGAGGCGCGCCGGCTGCGGCACCGGGTCACGGAACTGGAGAACGCCGCGGAGCAGAATCGCCGTTCGGCCCGCGAGGGGCGCAGCGTCGAGGACATGCGGCTACGGCTGCTGCTGGACACCGTGCTGCAGTCGGCCCAGGGGCTGCAGCGGGAGCTGGCGCTGCCGGTGTCCCAGATCCGCCCGGCGGACCTGGTGGAGGCGGTGGTGCCGGGCGCGGCCTCGCCGCACGACGTGGCGCGGCGCGGTCTGGCCGAGGACGATCCCGCGCTGCTGGACCAGCTGCTGGCGATCCCGCAGGTCCATCTGGTGGTGGACGGCTACAACGTGACCAAGACGGGCTATCCGACGCTGCCGCTGGAGCAGCAGCGGATCCGGCTGCTGGGCGGGCTGGCGATGCTGGCGCAGCGCACCCAGGCGGAGGTCACGTGTGTGTTCGACGGCCAGGACCTGGACGTGCCGGTGATCATGGCGCCGCCGCGCGGGGTGCGGGTGCGGTTCAGCCGGACGGGGGAGACGGCGGACGAGCTGATCCGCCGTCTGGTGCGGGCCGAGCCGCAGGGGCGCCCGGTGGTGGTGGTCTCGACCGACCGGGAGGTCGCGGAGGGCGTGCGGAAGGCCGGCGCGCGCCCCGTCGCGTCGGTGCTGTTGCTGAACCGGCTGGCCCGGCCGTAGCCGCTTCCGGGTGCGGGCCGGTCGGTATGACGGCTGGTCAGCGCCTGGATTGCGGTGTTGTGCGAGTTCTGTGAAGTCAGATCGGCGGTTCGGGTTCACGCGATCGGGGGAGTGGCGCGAACCGTGGATCTTCACTAGTGTCTGGCGTCAAACCTATTTTCCGGATTCTCACCCGTTCGGGTGAGGCCATTGGAAGAAGGAGCCGGTCCCTTGGCCTCCCACCGCCGTCCCAAGCAGCCGAGCCGCGCGCGGGTCTCCGTGCTCACCGCTGCCGCTGCGACCGCGGTCGCTCTCTCCGCCCAGGTCGCCGCCCACGCCGCGCCCAGCCCGTCGCCGAAGAAGGACGACGTCAAGGCGCAGATCGACCAGTTGCAGGAAGAGGCCGAGCAGGCCACCGAGAAGTACAACGGCGCCAAGGAGCGTGCCGACCAGCTGCGCAAGCAGGCGGACCAGCTGCAGGACCAGGTGGCCCGCGGCCAGGAGCAGATGACCCAGCTGCAGGCCGGGCTGTCCGAGGTGGCGGGCGAGCAGTACCGCACCGGCGGCATCGACCCGTCGGTCCAGCTGATGCTCACCTCCGACCCGTCCGGCTACCTGGACAAGGCCTCCAGCGTGCAGCAGGCCAGCTCCAGCCAGGCCGAGGCGCTCAAGGGCCTGCAGGAGCAGCAGCGCCGGCTCGACCAGCAGAAGGCCGAGGCGGCCGCCGTGCTGGCCTCGCTGGACAGCACCACCAAGGACCTCAACCAGTCCAAGGCCGAGGTCAACAAGAAGCTGAAGGAGGCCCAGGACCTGCTGAACTCGCTCAGCGCCGCCGACCGCGCGGCGCTGAAGGCGGCGCAGCAGCAGTCCGACCGCGCCTCGCGCGGCAGCGAGCGCACCGACCTGGGCAGCCTGCCGCAGGCGAGCGGCAAGGCGGGTTCCGCGGTCTCGCTCGCGATGAGCAAGCAGGGCTCGCCGTACGTCTGGGGCTCCACCGGCCCGAGCGGCTTCGACTGCTCCGGCCTGATGGTCTGGGCCTACGGCAAGGCCGGCGTCTCGCTGCCGCGCACCTCGCAGGCGCAGGGCAACTACGGCACCCGGGTGCCGTCCCTGGCCGAGGCCCAGCCGGGCGACCTGATCGTCTATCGCGACGACCGCAGCCACGTCGGCATGTACATCGGCAACGGCATGGTGGTGCACGCGCCGCGCACCGGTGACGTGGTGAAGGTGATGAAGGCCGACGCCATGAAGATCAACACGATCCGCCGGGTCTGACGGCTCGCCACGACACGCCCGGGGGTCCGCTGGGACTCCTGTGATCAGCGCCACCTCCGGTCGGAGGTGGCGTCGGCGTTTCGCGTGCGCTTTCGAACATCTGACGGACAATGATCAGCTCGCCGTGGGGATGTGATCACATTCGGTCATATTCACAAGGGAACTTGGGTATTCTTCCGACTTTTTTCTGACAAGGATTTGAACGGATCACGGATCTGTTACTAGGGTCGTGCCTCGAACCACGCACAGTCGATCACCCAGCCTGGGTGGCGGCGGGGTTCGCCGCCGAGTTCGTGAAGCAGCGGGACGGGGCCTTCGGGTCACCCGTCCGAACGAGGGCCCAGCAGTCGGGGGTCCGCTGTGGAGCGGAGCCGGGGAACCACACGTTCCTCCGGGGTGAATCGGCGCCAGGCCGGCCGCGCGAGCGGCGGGTGAGGCGTCGTAGGGCACGCTTCCGCCCGAACCCGTCAGCTCACCCGGTAGGCGGATGAGGAAGAAGGAGTCCGCCTTCGTGGCGTCCCATCGTCGTCCCAAGCCCGCCGGCCGCGCCCGTGTCTCGATCCTGACCGGTGTCGCCGCCGCTGCCGTCGCCCTGTCCGCGCAGTCCGGCGCGCACGCCGACCCGGCGCCGACCAAGGACCAGGTCAAGGAGCAGGTCGACCAGCTCAACGAGCAGGCCGAGGTCGCCACCGAGAAGTACAACGGCGCCCAGGCCAAGCAGCAGGAGCTGCAGAAGCAGGTCGCCGAGCTGCAGGACAAGGTGGCCCGCCAGCAGGCCGTGGTGACGGAGGCGCAGGGCGGCCTCGCCGAGATCGCCGGCGAGCAGTACCGCACGGGCGGCATATCGCAGACCGTCCAGCTGATGCTCTCCGCCAGCCCGGACAACTTCCTCAACCAGGCCGACGCCCTGAACCAGGCCGGCTCCACCCAGTCCGGCGCGCTGAAGGAGCTCCAGGAGCAGCAGCGCAGGCTGGACCAGGACCGCACCGAGACCCAGGCCAAGCTCGGCGAGCTGGAGTCCACCACCCAGCAGCTGAAGAGCTCCAAGGAGGACGTCCAGGGCAAGCTGCAGAAGGCCCAGGACCTGCTCAACACGCTCACCGAGCAGGAGCGCCAGGCGATCCGCGCCGCCGAGGAGAAGGCCGCCGCCGAGGCCAAGGCGAAGGCGGACGCCGCCAAGGCCGAGGCCGCCAAGGCCGCCAAGGAGAAGGCCGACGCCGAGCGCGCCTCCCGCGACACCAACCGCAGCAACCTGAGCGCGCCGTCCGCGCCCTCCTCGGCCCCGGCCGCCGCGGCGTCCAAGCCGGCCGCGCCCGCCGCCCCGGCCGCCAACAGCTCGCGCGGTGCGGCCGCGATCGCGGCCGCCGAGAGCAAGCTCGGCGCCCCGTACGTGTACGGCGCCACCGGTCCGAACTCCTTCGACTGCTCGGGCCTCACCGGCTGGGCGTACGCCCAGGCCGGCGTGTCGCTGCCGCGCACCTCGCAGGCGCAGGCCAACGCCGGCACCCAGATCGGCTCGGACATCTCCAAGGCCCAGCCCGGCGACCTGGTGATCTTCTACGGCGACCGCCACCACGTGGGCATCTACGTCGGCGGCGGCCAGGTCATCCACGCCCCGAAGCCGGGCGCGTCGGTCCGCTACGAGTCGGCGTCCAACATGCCGGTCAACACCATCGTGCGCCTCTGACCGAAGGTCGGCAGGCTCCGTCGGGCCCGGTCTCCCCACGCGGGAGGCCGGGCCTGCGGCTTTTCCCGGGCTCGTCGGGGCGCTCGGTCCGCGAACCGATCTGACGTCCGATAAGTGTCTGAATATTCGAGTTCGGAGGGGTTTGGAATCGGTTGCCCTGACTCGCTAACGTCTGCCACCGGACACCCGCTTCGACAGCCGCCCGCCCCGGTGCGGCGGCGGGCCGGGCCCAGGATCGGAGCCGACGTCGCATGGCCGTGCACCGCCGTTCCCCGCTGTCAGGTGCGCACGTGCTCGCCCGGGCGCTGGTGCTCACCGCGGCGGCCACCACCGCGTTGGGCGTGGCGACCGGTGGCAGCGCCCAGGCCGCACCCGGCTCGCCGGACGCCCCGGCCGACCGCAAGGACGTCAAGGCACAGGTGGAGCAGCTCTACGACGAGGCCGAGCAGGCCTCCGAGCGGTTCAACGCGGCCCAGGAGGCCCAGCAGCGGCTCCAGCACGAGACCGGCACGCTGCAGGAGCAGATCGCCGTCTCCCAGGACGAGCTCAACCGGCTGCGCGGCGACCTCGCCACCGTGGCCGGCGCCGAGTACCGGGGCGGCGGGATGACCAGGACCGTCCAGCTGATGCTCGCCACCGACCCGGCGGGCTACCTCTCCCGGGCCCGCGCCCTCGACCAGACCGCCGAACGGCAGAACGAGACCCTGCACGAGCTGCTGGGCCGTCAGCGGGTGCTCGACCAGCGCCGGGCCGAGACCACCGCCAAGCTCGCCGAGCTGGAGCAGACCCGCAAGGCGCTGGCCGAGAGCAAGCAGCAGATCCAGCAGCGGCTCGCCAAGGCGCAGCGGCTGCTCAACAGTCTCGGCGCCGCCGAACGGGCCCGGCTCGCCGCCCAGGACGCCCGTGACGCGGAGCGGCGCGCCGCCCGGGGCGCCGACCGGCTGGACTTCGGCAGCACCCCGGCCGCCTCCGAACGCGGCGCCGCCGCGCTGGCCGCCGCGGTGCGGATGGTCGGGGCGCCCTACGTGTACGGGTCCACCGGGCCCAAGGCGTTCGACTGCTCCGGTCTGATGTACTGGAGCTGGCGGCAGGCCGGAGTGACCCTGCCGCGCACCTCGCAGGCCCAGGCGTACGCCGGCCGGCGGGTCAGCCTCTCCGAAGCGCGGCCGGGAGACCTGGTGATCTTCTACCGGGACATGCACCACGTCGGGATGTACGCCGGCGGCGGGGTGATCGTGCACGCCCCCTACCCGGGCGCCAAGGTCCGCTACGAGAGCGTCACCACGATGCCCGTCTCGGGGGTGATCCGGCTCTGAGCCGCCCGGATCCCGCCGCCGGCCGCGGGCCGTCCCGGCGCACCGCCCTGCTGCGGACGGCCGGCGGGGTGGCCCAGCTGTCGGCCTTCGCCCAGGGCGTCGGCT
>NZ_BAAAKJ010000373.1:21709-23315 GCF_039527695.1 Kitasatospora putterlickiae | reverse complement strand
CAGGCGCGGCGGCCGAGCGGGCGCGGGCGGTGGCGCCGAGGAACGGGTGCAGGCCGCCGGTCAGCAGCTGGTGGGCGATCACCCCGAAGGCCCACAGGTCCGCGCTCGGGCGCAGCGCCACGCCGTGCGCGCCGGTGCGCTGGGACCACCACTCGGGCGGCACGTGGTCGGGCGAGCCGAGCGGCGGGGCGTAGGCGTGGGTGCCGTCCAGTTCGGCGGTCAGGCCGAAGTCGGCGAGCTTGGCGGTGCCGTCGGGCATCAGCAGGACGTTGGCGGGCTTGAGGTCGCCGTGCACCCAGCCCGCGCCGTGCATGTGGCGGAGCCCGGCGGCGATCTCGGCGAGGATCCGGCCGGCGTCCGGGACGGGCTGCGGCGGCCGGGCGTCGGCCAGGAGGTCCTGGAGGCTGCCCGCGGCGCGCTCCATCACCAGGGCGAGCGCGCCGTCCAGCGCCGGGTGGGCCGGGTCGGCGAGGGTGACCACGGCCAGGGTGCGGATCAGGTGGGGGTGGTCGGCGCGGCTACTGAACCGCAGTTCGCGGCGGGCGAGTTGGAGCATGGTGTCGCGCTGGCCGGGGCTGAGCCGGCCGGGGTGGAGGACCTTGACGGCCGCCTCGTCCGGTCCGGCGCCAGGCGTTCCGTCGCCAGGCCTTCCGTCACCGGGTGTGCCGTTTCCGGGCGTGCCGTCACCCGGTTCCGGCGGGTCGCGGCGGGCGGCGTGGACGGTGCCCCAGGCGCCCGCCCCGATCCGCTCGCCCACCCGGTACCCCGCGATCCGGTACCCGGGCGGTACCTCGAACCCCGGAGCGCCGTACGGCGCTCCGCCGCCCCGGTCGGGCCGCGCCGCGTGCGGTGCCACCGGCCCGGTCACCCGCCGGGCCGGGGCGGGAGCAGCGCCAGGTGCTCCTCCCGCACGAGGTCGAACCGCAGGGCCAGCGCGACGAGTTCCTCCCGCTTGCCGCCCGGGTCGGCCGTCTCCACCGGGTCCCGCAGCCGCAGCTTGCTGCCGACCAGGTAGTCGATGTGGTAATTGACCGCCGAGCGGCTGAGGTCCCGGCAGGCCGGCAGGGCGCGCAGTCGCGCCACCACCTCGGTGGCGCCGGGGACCACCGCCGCGGAGGGCGAGCGCAGCCGCGGTTCGCAGAGCGCGAGCAGGACGAGGAAGTACTTGGCGGTCGGGTCCAGGGCGAACGGGCTGACCGTTCGCTCGCCGTCCGGCTCGGCCGACTCTCCGTCCAGGTAGGCGTGTTGGGGTGCGAAGACCTTGAACGACGCCGGTTCGCCGTGGGCGGGCAGCAGCACCCGGGAGATCTCGAACGGGACGGGCGCGCCGAGCCGGCCGGGCGCGACCTTGACGTGTTCGCCGGCGCCTTCGAGGTTCTCCACGACGTAGGTGGCGGTGGCGCTGAAGTTGGAGAGCCGCCAGTAGTCCTCGGCGGCGGTGATCTCGCCGGCGCGGCGCGACACGCCGGGGTCGGGGATCGGCACGGCGGGCGGGCGGCCGGGCTCGCCGCGCCCGAACGCGGCCGTGTCGCCCGGCCCGAGGTGCAGCAGGGACGGTCGGGTGGGCGGGGCGCCGCGGGGCGGCCGGGCCAGGCGGGCGATGCGG
>NZ_BAAAKJ010000373.1:21384-21675 GCF_039527695.1 Kitasatospora putterlickiae | reverse complement strand
TTGGCGCGTTCGGAGCCGGCGCGCAGGACGTCGCGGAGGTGGCCGCGGTCGGCGGCGAGTTCGGCGCGGCGGGCGCGGATCGGGCAACTGCACGATGACCGTGGTCATCCGGGTCACCTCCGTGGGTCGGCCCGATCGTAGCCGCCCGAACCACCCGGCAGCGCCAAGCCACCCGGACGAGTGAACGCCGCGTCGGCAGGGGCGAGTTGCCGCCTGACCCCGCGTCCGTCCGGGCCGCCGCCAGGAGGGGCCCGTGCCTCGCCCCCGGCCCCGGCCGGCCGCCGGGCTTCC
>NZ_BAAAKJ010000373.1:15090-21376 GCF_039527695.1 Kitasatospora putterlickiae | reverse complement strand
CGGCGGCCGGTGCCGGTCCCCCGGTGCGCACCCGTCCCCGCCCTCACCAGCGATCACTCAGGATCCTCACAGCCGTCGCTCAGGTCACCGGCCGGACGGCAATTGCGCCAACCTCCCGTCGAAACCCGTTCACGGCGCTCAACGTGGTTCGGAGCATGGGATTTTGCACTATCTTGAGAATTCGTGGAGCGGGGCGGGCCGCCCACCCAGCAGGCGCGCGCCGAGCGGCCGGGTCTGCCGGTGCGGCGTGTTCCACCCCCGCCGGCGCACCATCGCACGGGGAGGAAGGGGGAGCGCGTCCATGTCCGAAGGAACCGCGCATTCGACCGGGGCCGCCACCAGCGGCCCGAGCACCGGCACGGCCACCGTCGCACCGGGTGCCGTCGCACAGACCGCCGTCACCAGCGGACCGGGCACCGACCGCCCGCGCGCACGGCTCGCCGGACGGCGGGCCACCGTCGACGCCGTCCTGCGCAACTCGCCGCTCCAGCCGCTCTTCCGGCTCGCGGCCACCCGCCGGCTGGCCGTCCTCGCCTACCACGGGGTGGACGACCCCCGGGTGTTCGCGCTGCAGATGGAGCGCCTGGTCCGGCGCGCCCGCCCGGTCTCGCTCGCCGCCGTCGAGCAGGCCGTGCGGACCGGCCGCCCGCTGCCGCGCCGCAGCGTGCTGGTCACCTTCGACGACGGCGACCGCACGGTGCTCACCGAGGGTCTGCCCGTGCTGACCCGGCTCGGCATGCCCGCCGCCGCCTTCGTCGTCACCGACCTCATCGGCGGCGACCAGCCGTTCTGGTGGCGCGAGGCCTCGTTCCTCGCCGCGCACGGCGGCACCGCGCGCGCCCTGGCCGACTGCCCGCCGAACGGTGTGGTCCGCCGGATGAAGACGCTCGCCGACCGGGACCGCCGCACCGTGCTGGCCGACCTGCGGGAGAGCGCCGGGATCCGCGCGCCGAGGCAGGAACAGCTCACCCCGGACGACCTGGTGACGCTCGCCCGCGCCGGCGTCGCGATCGGCAACCACACCGCCGGCCACCCGTGCCTCGACCACTGCGAGGACGACACCGTCCGGGCCGAGATCGCCGGCGCGCACGAGGCGCTCACCGGCTGGCTCGGCGAGGCGCCGACCGCGTTCGCCTACCCCAACGGCAACCTCGACCCGCGTGCCGAGGCCGAACTGCGCCGCCTCGGCTACCGGGTCGGCTTCCTGTTCGACCACCGACACGACCGGCTGCTGCCGCCGCACCCGCTGCGGATCAGCCGGCTGCGGGTCAACTCGACCACCGGCCGGGACCGTTTCGACACCATCCTCTCCGGGCTCCACCCGGCCGTGCACCACCTGCGCGGCGGCGCCTGACCGGGCGGCGCCGCCGGATCGAGCAGTAGCCGAGCGCCGCCGGATCGAGCGGTGCCGGTTGGCCGGAACCCCGCCTCCCGCGGGCCGGGATCCGGGAGAATACCGACCGACCCGCGACCGGCCGCCGACCGGCGGCGCACCGGGGACGGGAGAGGTCTGGGGGGCAGCAGACGTGGGAACGGCGCACCCTGAGTCGGCGGTTACGCGCACCGCACCGGTCCGGCCGGTCCGGTACCGGACGCCCGCACCGCCGGCGGACGTGGTCGACGGCTGGCGCGCGCTGGCGGCGGGCGAACCGGGCGGCTCCTGGTTCACCACGCCCGAGTGGACGCTCTCCTGGTGGGAGACGCTGGGGGCGGCCCCCGCCGCGTCCGCCGGCGACGGCGAGGTCGTGGTGTGGCGGGACGGGGACGGCCGGGTCGACGCCGTCGTCCCGCTGCTGCGCACCGCCCAGCGCCTCCACCCGCGCGCGCCGCTCCCCGTCCCCTGCCTGACCGTGCTCGGCTCCGGGCCGGGCGCCGCCGACCACTGCGGCTTCGCCGTCGCCCCGCACCGCCGCGCCGAGGTCGCCGATTGGCTGGCCCGGCGCGGGCGGCGGACCACCCTGCTGCTCGCCGACCTCGACCCGGACCAGGCCGGCCTGCTGCCGCCCGGCGCGGTGGAGATCGGCCGCACCCCGTGCCCGCGCGCCGACCTGACGGCCGGACCGGACGCGCTGGGCTCCCGGCAGTTCCGGGCCGATCTGCGCCGCTACGGCCGCAAGCTGGCCGCCGAGGGGATCACCTTCCGCTGGGTGCCGCCCGCCCTGTCGCCGTCCGAACTCCCGGAGCGCTTCGAGCTGCTGCGCACCGCCGTCCGGCTGCACCGGCTGCGCCGGGCCGCGCTCGGGCGGCCGACCACCTTCGACGAGGCCCGCGAGCCGCTGCACCGGCGGGTGATCGAACGGGCCGCCGGCACCGGGCGCGGCGAGGGTCCGGCGTTCCTGGTCGCGGAGCGGGCCGGCGAGGTGGTCGGCGTGCTCTACGGCTTCCAGTGGCGGGACGCCTTCGCCTACTACCAGATCGGCTGGGACATGGCCTGGGCTCCGCTGCGGCTCGGCACGGCGGTGATCGCCGAGGCGGTCCGGGCGGCCGCCGGGCAGGGGCTCGGCACCTTCGACTTCCTGCGCGGCACCGAACCGTACAAGTACCGCTTCGACGCGGTGGACCGCGTGGACGTCTCCTGGCTGGTGCCGCGCGGCGTGCCGGGGGCGCTGCTGGGGCTCAAGTACCGGGCGAAGGCGGCCCGCCAGGCACCGCCGGCGGGAGGCTGACCGGCGGACCGCGTCAGCGGCGGCGGCCCTCCAGCCAGGAACCGAAGGACTCCAGGGCGGGCGCCGGGTCGCGGCGTCCGACCCCGATCCGGAACCGGTCGGCGGGCGTCGGAGTCAGCTCCGAGCGGAACACGGAGGCCGGCAGCAGCAGGACGCCGGCCTCCTCGACCAGCCCGGCGCAGAACGCCTCGACGCCGTCCGCGCCGAGGTAGCGCGGGTAGGCGACGCAGCCGCCGTCCGGGGCGCGCCACTCGAAGAGGTCGGCGTAGCGGGCGAAGAACGCCTCGAAGAGCGGCAGGTTCTCCGCGATGAGCGCCCGGTTGCGGGCCAGGATCCGTTCGCGGGCCTTGACGGCGATCCGGGCGAGGACCTCGCTGGGCGCGGCGTTGCAGATCGTGGTGTAGTGCTTGGCGCGCTCCAGGCGGCCGCGCAGCTCCCGGTCACGGCAGACGATCCAGCCGATCCGCAGCCCGGGCAGGCCGAGCGACTTGGAGGTGACGTCGAGCGAGAGGGCGCGCGCGGAGAGGTCGGCGGCGCGCGGCAGGGCGCGGCCGGGGTCGCGCTCCAGGCCGCGGTAGACCTCGTCGCTGAACAGGTGGATGCCGCGTTCGTCGCAGAGTTCGGCCAGCCGGACGAAGTCGGCGGTGTCGATCACCTTCCCGGTGGGGTTGTTGGGGAAGTTGACCGACACCACGCGGGTTTCGGGGCGCAGCGCCGCGGTGAGCTCGTCGAGGTCGAGCGCCCAGTCCCGGGCGGGGTCGAGCGCGACTCCGGTGACCTCGCAGAGCGAGAGCGGGAGGGTCTCGGCGGACTGGTAGTTCGGGGTGACGACCACCGCGTGGTCGCCCGGGCCGAGCAGCACCCGCATGGCGAGGTTGAGCCCCTCCTGGGCCCCGCCGAAGCAGATCACGTCCTCGGGCCCGGCGAGCTCGTACGTGCCGGCGATCGCCTCCCGCAGTCCCGGGTCACCGAAGGTCTCGGTGTAGCCGAGGGCGAGGATGTCCCAGGCCTCCCGGTCCTCGGCGTCCGCCAGGGCGAGCAGCTCGGACATCGCCATGGTCTGCGCGTCGGAGGCGGTGAGGTGGTGGCGGGCGGTGAACTCCCAGCGGGAGAAGTACGTTTCCAGCCGGAAGTCGGGGAGCCGGGTCATGGCGGTTCTCGTTTCGGGTTCACTCGGTGGGGCCGGTGCCAGGCCCTCTCTTTCGGATCACGCCAGGCGGTCGCCGCCGGAGCACGCACCTCGCCGGCTTGTCGTCGGTCGCCGATGCTCCGCATGGACTCCCTCCTCCGCACCGCCGATGCACGCACTCCAACGACGCCCACTGGTCCGACGTGATCCGAAAGAGAGGACCTAGGGCTGCGCGGGTCCGGGCGGGTCGCGCAGTTCGGCGAGCAGGGTGTAGACGGTGGAGCGGGACACCTTGAGCGCCGTCGCGATCGCCGGGACGGCGCGGCGGACGGCGAGCACCCCGGCCCGGTCGAGTTCTCGGAGCACGGCGAGCCGGTCCTCGCGGCCGAGCCGCTCCAGGGGGCGTCCGTGGGCGCGCACGTAGCCGCCGATCACGTCGTTCATCCGCTCGGTCCAGTCCTGTTCGAAGAGCGGTTCCGGGCGCGGGGCGGTCGGTGCGGCGAAGGCGGCGAGCAGCGCGGAGGCGTGTTCCAGCGGCCCCCGGTCGAGGTTGACGCACAGCACGGCGGCGGGCCGGCCGTCCTCGTCGCGGAGCACGGCGCTGACCGAGGAGAGCCGGCGGCCGTCGGGCAGCAGCTTCGGGTACGGGCCGTAGACGTCGGGCGCCGCCTGGTCGAGCCCGTCGAGTTCGCCGAGCAGGGAGGGGTCGCCCGGTCCCCGGCGGTCCATCGGGTTCCAGATGGCGAGCACTTCGTCGCGGACGGCGTCGTGCAGCACCACCTCGGCGTAGGGGCCGAGCAGCAGGGCGACGGCCTGGCAGGCGGGGGCCCAGGCGCGCAGGCGCGGGTCGGGGGTCTCGGTGGTCACACCCGGACTGTACGTCCAGACTGGATGTTTCGTCCAGCGTCGGGACGCGGCGCGGCCCGTCCCCGGGGTGGAAGAACCCCGGGGACGGGCCCGCCGCGTCCCGGAGCGGCTCAGTCGCAGGTGATCGCCAGCAGGGCGACCTTGCAGCTGCGGCTCGCCGCGTCGTTGGCGGCGACCGGGTCGGCGGGGGCGCCGGCGGTGCGGGCGGCGGTGACGGTGAAGGTGCGGCCGAGGTTGAGGAGGACGCTCACCTGGAGGGTGAGGTGCCGGGTGACGCTCGCCCCGGCGGCCAGCGGGGCGGTGAGCCCGCAGGTCAGGTGGCCGGCGGCGACGGCGCAGTCGGTGCTGGTCGCGACCAGCCCGGCCGGCAGGGCGGCCGCGACGGTGGCGGAGGCCGTCTCGCCGGGGCCCTGGTTGGTGAGGGTCAGCGTGTAGTCGACCCGCGCGCCGAGCAGGCCGGACACCGGGGAGGCGGCGAGCGCCACGGCGAGGTCGGCGGCGGGCGCCTGGTAGCCGAAGCGGGCGGCGGCCGTGACGGCGCTGGTGCCTCCGGGCGTGGTGACCCGCACGTCGACGGTCCCGGCGGTGGCCGCGGCCGGGGCGGTGGCGGTGCACGAGGTCGCGGTGCAGGAGAAGGACGCGGCGTCACCGGCGGCGCCGAAGCTCACGGCGGTCGCGCCGGCCAGGTCGGTGCCGGTGAGGGTGACGACCGTGCCGCCGGCCTGCGGACCGTCCGCCGGGCTGATCCCGGTGAGCACGGGCACCGGCAGCGGGAAGGCGAGCACGTTCACCGCGCCGCCGCCGAAGTCGGCCAGGTAGCCGCGCCGGCCGTCCGGGGTGACGGCCAGGGTGTACGGGCTCGTCCCGGTCGGGACGGTGGCGGTGACGGTGCCGCTCGCGGCGTCGATGACGCTGAGCGTGTCGTCGGCGTAGTTGCTGGCGTAGACGGACCGGCCGTCGGGCGCGGCGGTGACCGCGTACGGGTTGGCGCCGACCGGGACGGTCGCGGTCACCGCGCGGGTCGCGGTGTCCACCACGCTGACGGTGGAGTCGCCGCCGTTGCCGGTCCAGAGCCGGGAACCGTCGGGGGCCAGGGCGAGGCCGAAGACGCCGTGGCCGACGGGTATCGAGGCGCTCACGGCGGCGGTGGCGGTGTCGATGACGTCGACCCGCTGCGCGCCGGAGGCCGCCACGTAGACGTGTCCGCCGTCCGGGGCGACGGCCACCCCGTGCGGCTCGGCGCCGACCGGGACGGTGGCGACGACCGCGTTGGTCCCGGTGTCGAGCACGCTGACCGTGCCGGCGCCCGGGTTGGTCACGTACGCGCGGGCGCCGTCGGGGGCGACCGCCACGCCGAAGGCGCCGGCACCCACCGGGACGGTGGCGGTGACGGTGCCGCTCGCGGTGTCCACCACGCTGACCGTGCCGGTGAGGTGGTGGGTGAGGTACGCGTGCGCGCCGTCGGGGGCGAGGGCGACCGCGTAGGAGCCGGAGCCGGCCGTGAAGCCGCCGGCGACCGCGCCGGTCGCGGTGGACAGCACGGTCACCGCGCCGCTGCTCTGGCTGGTCACGTAGGCCCGGCCGCCGTCCGGGGAGAGGGCGACGCCCGCCGGGTACGGCGCGA
>NZ_BAAAKJ010000373.1:7246-15027 GCF_039527695.1 Kitasatospora putterlickiae | reverse complement strand
CGGCCGTCCAGGAGCGGCGCGGGGAGGGGCGTGTGGTCAACGGGATCTCCAGACTCGTCGGTTCTCCGGGCGGCGCCCGGTCGCTTCGGGCGACCCGGGAAGGGGGAACCATCCCGGCTCGCCCGGATCGGCCGAAGCGTAGACAGTGAATTGACGAAGCGTCAGGAGATGACCGGGATTGTCGCCAACCGTTCAAGTCCGGTCATGAAGTAACCATTCGAACCGTCAGTGCCACCCCGGCACCGGCGCGACGGCCGCCACGAAGCGCCGCACGTCGTCGAGGTAGCCGTCCGCGTAGACCGATCGCGGCGCGGCCACCGCGACCAGCAGGCCGCGCGGCGAGCCGTCCTCGGCCCAGGGGTGCGCGATGCCGTGGGTGGCGCCCGGGTAGCGGTGGACGGTCAGCTGACCGGGGCGGACGAGCAGCCGGCGGTACGCGGCCTCGGTGTCGGCGATGTCGACGTTGCGGTCGCGCTCGCCGAGCGCCAGCATGACCGGCACCTTCAGGGCGGACAGGTCCGCGGTGGCGTCGGAGGTGAAGTTCCGCTGGACGAAGGACCAGCGCTCGGCGCCGATCCCGTCGATGTCCGCGCCCAGCACGGCACGCGCGTGCTGATAGGTCGCACCCGACCGCAACTGCTCGTTCACCCGCTCGCGGCGGGCGAGCGCGGCGTCGACCCGCTCCTGCGGCGCGTGCTCGTCCTCCAGGTCGGTCAGCAGGTCGTAGCGCCCCTGCTGGAGCCAGTTGACCGCGACCCCGGCGCCGATGACGAAGCGGACCCCGGGCACCCGGTCGGCCACCTTGGGCATCACCCAGCCGGCCTGGCTGGCGCCCCACAGGCCGATCCGGTCCGGATCGATGTCGGACCGCCCCTTCGCCCAGGCGATCGCGGCGGCCGTCTCGGCGGCCCGGTCCTCCATGCTCTGGTCGAGCCAGTCGCCCGGCGCGCCGCCGACGCCCGGCTTGTTCCAGGACAGCGAGGCGTAGCCGGCCTTGGCCAGGGACTCCCAGATCGGCCGGTAGAAGGTGTCGTGGGTGGCGTCCTGCGGGCCGTCGCCGTGCACGAACACGACGAGCCCGTACGGCCCGCGCCCGCCCTCCGGCCTGGCCAGCACCCCGTCCAGCGGCTGGGCGCCTCCGGTGACGGTCACCCGCTCCTCCCGCAGGTCGTAGCTGTTGGCGTACACCACCCAGCCGCCCGCTCCCGCCGCCAGCAGCACCAGGGCCAGCCCGGACCCGAGCAGCCATCGAAGCCATCGGCGTCCGCCGCTCGCCGTCCGGTCACCTGACTTCGCCATTTCTATCACCTTCGAAACGATCGTTTATCTGTCGATAGTTTCGAGCGTACTACACTCACCGGTGCACGGCGGGACGGCGACACGGCGAACGGGAGGAACGGTGGCGATGACCGAGGAAGGACGGGCCGAGGTGCCCACCCGGACCCTGGTCGAGGGCATGGTCCGGGCGGACGGCACCATCGACGCCGGCGAGCTGTACGGCGTCGCGGGAGAGCTGGGCATGACCGACCAGCAGGTGCGCCTGTGCGTCAAGCGGATGGCCGCCGACGGGCTGCTCGTCCAGGAGGGCCGGGGCCGGCGCGCCGTGCTGCGCGAGACCGACCACGCCCGGCGGTCCGCCGAACCCGAGGTCGAGTTCGTCCGCCACATGTACGCCCAGGACGCCGGGCTCGCGCCCTGGGACGGCCGCTGGCACCTCGTCGCCTTCGCCGTCCCCGAATCGGCCCGCGCCGCCCGCGACGCCCTACGGGAAGCCCTGGTCCGGCTCGGCGGCGCGGCCCTCCAGGGCGGGCTCTACGTCAGCGCCAACGCCTGGGAGCCCTACGTCGAGGCCGAGGTCGACCACCTCGGCGTCCGGGACTGCGTCACACTGCTCACCAGCACCGACCTGCGCGTCGCCGGGGAGGACCGCCCGGACGCCGTGGCCCGTCGCCTCTGGCCGCTGGACGACCTCGCCGAGGGCCACCGCCGGCTGGCCGCCCTCGCCGCCGACCGCCTCGCCCGGCTGACCGGCACGGCCCCGGGCGCCGCGCCGACCCGGATCGAGCGGCTGGCGATCGCGGTCGAGCTGGCCGACGGGTTCACCCGCGCCACCGCGCCGGACCCGCTCCTGCCGCCCGAACTCCTCCCCCGCCCCTGGCCCGGCGCCGAGGCCCGGGCGCTCACCGCCGACTGCTGGGGACTGCTGCGCCGCGCCGAGCACGACGGCGGCCACCCGGGCCCCCGCTTCTTCCAGCGCTACGACGAGGTCATGGCCGAGATCACCGGCGAACCGCGAACGGCCTGAACGCGGGGCCGGCGGCGCGGGTTCAGCGCTTGACGGCCACGCCGCCGTACATCGCGATGTCCTGGTCACGGACCGGCACGGCGCCGGGCTCCGGGTGCCAGTGGTGCACCAGGGTCACCCCCGGGTCCAGCAGCTCGTAGCCGTCGAAGAAGGCGAGCGTCTCGGCCCGGTCCCGGATCTGCAGCGGGATGCCCCGGGCGTTGTACTCGCGGCCCACCCCGCCGACGCCCACCGGGTCGGTGTCACCGGTGAAGACGGTCAGGGCGAGGAAGCTGCCCGGCGCCAGCCGGTCCATCAGGCGGCGCACGATGCCCCGCGGGTCGTCCTCGTCGAGGACGAAGTGCACGATCGCGATCAGCGAGAGCGCCACCGGCCGGGAGAGGTCCAGGACCTCCCGCAGCCGGGGCGACTCCAGGATCGCGTCGACGTCGCGCAGGTCGGCGTCCAGGTAGGCGGTGCGGCCCTCGGGCCGACTGGACATCAGCGCCCGGGCATGGGTCAGCACGATCGGGTCGTTGTCGACGTACACCACCCGGGACTCCGGCGCCACCTCCTGGGCGACCTCGTGCACGTTCGGCGAGGTGGGTATGCCCGCGCCGATGTCCAGGAACTGCCGCACGCCGTGCCGCTCGGCGAGGTGGCGGACCACCCGCTCCATGAAGCCGCGAGTGGTCCGCATCGAGGTCGGCAGGGCCGGCCAGGCCTTCACGGAGGCGTGCGCGGCGGCCCGGTCCGGCTCGAAGTTGGTCTTGCCGCCGATCAGGTAGTCGTACACCCGCGCCGAGTGCGGGACGTCCATCCGCAGGTCCACCCCCGACCAGCCGTCCTCGCCCCGTCCGCCCGTCCGCTCTCCCGACACCCAGTCAGCACGCGACATGCCCGCCCCTCCCGTACATCCCCGTTGATGGCCGTTCCTCGCCCCTCCGCGTCGCGCGCCGAATCCGCCCGCGCGACACCTTGGTGCGCATGGTAACCGTGATCGGGAGGAAGACGTTCCGCCGGGTCCTCAGATCTGCCCGAACAGCGCGGCGAAAGCGGCCTCCAGGCCACTCACCGCCGCCGCGAGCACCGCGACCGTGCGCAGCGCGTCGGCCACCGTGCGGACCCGGCGGCGCAGCGGACCCTCCCGGGGATCGTCGAGCGCCGCCTCGTCGAGGATGCCGGCGAGCGCGGCGTCGGCGTCCTCCGCGTCCTCCTCCGGTACGGCGCCCGGCTGTTCGGCGCGCAGCCGGGCGAGCGCGGCGCGCAGCGACTCGGCCGCCGTCCGCAGGCCCTCGGGACCGGTCGGGCCGGCGGGTGCGGCGGCCTCGGCGCCGATCGACACGGTGGCGCCCTGGCCGCCGGCGACGTGGCCGTGCACGGTGGAGCCGACGACCTGGACGCCGCCGGTGTTCCGGTTGCCGCCGGACGGCGGGCCGTCCGGGCCTCCCGCGCCGCTCGCGCCGTCCGCCTGCTGTTCCATCAGGTGCCCTTTCCGTTGGTCATGTTGACGTTCGCGCCGGCGCCGCCCGCGACCGGGCCCTGCACGGTGGAGTTCACCACCTGGACGCCGCCGTTGTTGACGTTGGTGATGCTCTGCGCCTGCTCCTCGAAGGCCGCGCTGTCGTAGCCGCGGGCCCGCAGTTCGTCGCCGACCGCGCTGAACACCCGCTGGGCGACGGTGTTGAGGAAGCGCTGCACGTCGTGCGCCTGGAAGATGTTCTGGTACTCGCCCCCGGCGCCGAGTTCGCGCACGCTGAGCCGGGGCGCGTAGTCGACGGCGTAGCCGGCCCGGGTGAGGTGGCGGTAGCGGCGCCGCATGCGGGCCGCCCGGCCGCGCGAGGCCCGCACCGCGCCCAGCTGGCCGACGGCGATCCCGAGGTCGCCGCCGAGCCGGCGGGCGGCCCAGCCGAGCGCGTTGGCCGCGTGCGCGGGACCGGAGCGCCGCCCGAGCAGGTCGACCACGTGGTAGGCCTGCGCGACCGGTTCCAGCACGTAGGGCAGCCACTCCAGGTAGAGCAGTCCGCCCCGGGTGGTGGCCCGGACCAGCACGGTGATCACCACCTCCTCCTGCCAGGAGCCGACCCGGACCGCCAGGTAGTGGCGCAGCCGCTCGTGACCGGTGCGGCTCAGCAGGTCCGCCCAGGCGGGTTCGAGCAGCACCTGGTCGCCGGCCCGGCCGGACATCGCGCCGAGCCAGCCGGCCGGGTCGTCGCCGCGCAGACTGGGCCGGAACACCCGGTCGGTGACGGACAGTCCGCGCAGCGGGTCCTCGGGGTAGCGCGGATCCTCGGCGAGCGCGCGGATCCGCTGGGCGATGGTGCGGTAGAGCACGTGTGCGTCGATCGGCTCGGGCGCGCGGCCCTGGGCGGCCCGTTCACCGGAGGGGCGCAGCTCGAAGGTCATCCGCCAGGTGCGCCCGGCCCGGCCGAGGCCGACCAGCGGCGCCTGCCGGCGGTAGAGCAGCTCGGGCCCGCTCTGCTGCTCGCGCAGCCGCGCGTACAGCCAGGCGGCGCGGGCGCCGTGCGGCCGCGGGGGCGGGACGGGGGTGGCGCCGACGTCGCCGAAGGCGGTCAGCCGGCGCCGGATCCGGTAGCGGAGGACGGCGGCGGCCAGCCAGAGCAGCAGCAGTTCGACCAGCGCGTACCAGACACCGGCGAGCAGCTCGGGGTCGAGATCGTCCAGCTCGCCTTCCATGACGTACGCGATGGCGGCCGTCAACAGGACGCCGACGGCCAGGACTTGGCCGAGCCCAGCGACCAGGCCGGATCCGCGGCCGGTTCGGCGCGGGGAGCGCGGGGCGATCACCAGCCGCTCGACCTCCAGGCCGAGCCGGTGGTCCATCCGGTCCACGCCCAGGCCGCCGGCCACGCCCAGCAGCAGGACCAGCAGCACGGTGGCGGTGCCGGCGGCGACGCCGAACAGCGGGAAGCCGGCGGCGAGGACGAGCAGGCAGGCCGCGCCGGTCCAGGCCTCCCAGCGGCGGGCGGTGAGGGCCTCGTGCAGCACCCGGACCAGGTCGGTGCCGGGCGAGGGGGCGGGGATGCGGAAGGACTGCTCGACGAGTTCCTCGATCAGCTCCGCGCGGAAGCGGCGGTCCAGCCAGGCGGCGGCGCACAGGTAGCGGGTGGCGTCGCCGGGGACGGGGCCGGCCTGGTGGCGCAGGTTCTCCGGCGTCGCCGGCACGGCGGGCCCGACGGGCGGCGGCACGGCGGCGGACGGCGGCACGGCGGTGAACGGCGACGCGGCGGCGGGCGCGGTGAAGGCCGGGCCGATGTAGGTCGGCGTGTCGTGCGGCTCGGGCCGGACCGGCCCGAGCGGGATCGACGGCGCCGACGGCTGAGACCCCGGTGGCGGGGTGGACGGTCGCGGCGGCGGATACGGCGGTGGTCCCTGTGGCGGCGGTGGCGGTGGGGTGCCACTGTCCATGATGCCCCCATTCCTCTACGGAATTCCCCCGAACGAGCTTGGCCAGTAAAGCAGTTGACGTCTCCGCCGGACAGCCTCAGGACCACGCCGGGCGGTTACGGTTCGGCTGCGGCGCGTCACGCGTGCAGGAAATTGGAGTCCTGGAGTCGCATTCGCTAGCCTTTCGAACGTGAGGCTGACCAAGAGCACCGACATCGCCCTCCGCATCGCCATGCGGCTGGCCGTCCTCGACGAGGAGGCCAACCCGACCACCCGTGAGGTGGCCGAGGCGGTCGGCGTGCCGTACACCCACGCCGCCAAGGTGGTCAGCCGGCTGCAGCACCTGGGCGTGGTGTCGGCGCGGCGCGGTCGCGGCGGGGGCCTGTCCCTCACCGCCGCCGGTCGCACCGGCTCGCTCGGGCGGCTGCTGCGCGAACTGGAAGGAGTGGGCGATGTGGTCGGCTGCGAGGACGAACCGCCGTGCCCGCTGCGGTCGGCCTGTCGGCTGCGCGGGATCCTGCGCACCGCGCAGGAGGCGTTCTTCGCCACCCTCGACCCGCTCTCGATCGGCGATCTGGTCACCGCGCCGGCCGGGCCCGTCCTGCTCGGCCTCACCCTGAGACCGGGTCTCCCCCCGAGACCCGAACCCGTCGCCGGCCCCACCGGCTGACGCGCTCCGGCACACCCCAACGCCCCACCGCCGCGACGCGGCACCCCACCGCACGGCCCCACCGTCGCACCGCGTCACCTCCCCACGCCGGTCCGCGCACCCGCACGGCCGAAAATACGAATCTCAGATTCCAGTTTGGAGCGCATTCGATGCTGTCCGCCAAGTCCGCCGAGGTCGTCGAAGCCACCCTGCCCGTCGTGGGTGGTGCGATCGGCGACATCACGCCGCTCTTCTACCAGAAGATGTTCGCCGCCCACCCGGAGCTGCTGAGCGACCTGTTCAACCGGGGCAACCAGGCCAACGGCAGCCAGCGGCAGGCGCTCGCGGGCTCGATAGCCGCCTTCGCGACCGCGCTGATCGCCACCCCCGACAGCCGTCCGGACGCGCTGCTCGCCCGCATCGCCCACAAGCACGTCTCGGTCGGCATCAGCAACGACCAGTACCGGATCGTCCACGAGCACCTGTTCGCCGCGATCGTCGAGGTGCTCGGCGAGGCCGTCACCCCCGAGGTCGCCGCCGCCTGGGACGAGGTCTACTGGCTGATGGCCAACGCGCTGACCGCCATCGAGGACCGCCTGCGCGACGAGTCCGCCGCCGCACAGGGCCTCGACCCGGCCGACCTGTGGCGCCCCTACACCGTGGTGGCCCGCTACCAGGAGACCGACGACGTCACCACCTACCTGGTCCGCCCGGCCGACGGCAAGCCGCTGCCGCCCGCCAAGCCCGGCCAGTACGTCTCGGTGCGCGCCGAACTCCCGGACGGCGCCCGGCAGATCCGCCAGTACAGCCTCTCCGGCGCCCCCGACGGCGCGCTCCAGTTCAGCGTGAAGCGCGCCACCGCCGAGATCGCGGGCGGCCCCGACGGCGAGGTCTCCAACCACCTGCAGGAGACCCTGCGCGCCGGTGACGTCCTCCACCTCGCCCCGCCGTTCGGCGACGTCGCGCTCGCCGAGGGCGACGGCCCGGTGCTGCTCGCCTCGGCCGGCATCGGCAACACGCCGCTGACCGCGATGCTGGCCGGCCTCGCCGCCGCCGGCTCGACCCGCCGGGTCGTCACCGTGCACGGCGACCGCGACCAGCTCTCGCACGCCTTCCGCGCCGACCTCACCCAGCTGACCGCCAAGCTGCCGAACGCCGCCGCGCACGTCTTCTACGAGCGGCCGCTCGGCGACTGGCCGGCCGACCGCACCGGTCTGGTCGACCTGTCCACGGTCGAGATCCCGGCGGGCACCACCGCCTACCTCTGCGGCCCGCTGCCCTTCCTGCGCGCCGTCCGCGGCCAGCTCCTCGCGGCGGGCGTCCCGGCCGCCGACATCCACTACGAGGTGTTCGGCCCCGACCTCTGGCTCGGCCAGGACGCCTGATCCAGGTGGGCCCGCCGCCCCCGAGGCGGGCCACCGACCCCGCCGCCCCGGACAA
>NZ_BAAAKJ010000373.1:3223-7236 GCF_039527695.1 Kitasatospora putterlickiae | reverse complement strand
CCGCCCGGCGTGGTGCCCTGCCGCCCGGTGCGGCGGCTCGGTACGATCACCGCGGGCGGGCCGGGACCGGCACACGTACCGTCACCCGCACCCGCACCGCCGCCGGACCGAGGGCACGGGAGGACCGTTGCGCGTCGCGTTGTTCGCCACCTGCGTCAACGACGCCCTGCTGCCGTCCACCGCGATCGCCACCGTCCGGCTGCTGGAACGCCTCGGCGTCGAGGTCGACTTCCCGCCCGCGCAGAGCTGCTGCGGCCAGCCGCAGTACAACAGCGGCTACCCGAACGCCTGCGTGCCGCTGGTGCGCCGCACCGTGCGGGCCTTCGCCGGCTACGACCACGTGGTGGCGCCGTCCGGCTCCTGCGTCGCCATGGTCCGCGACGCCCACCCCCGGATCGCCGCCCGCGCGGACGGCGCGCTCGCCTCCGCCGTCGCCGGGTTGACGCCCCGGGTGCTCGAACTGAGCGAGTTCCTCACCGATGTGCTGGGCGTCGAGGACGTCGGCGCGTGGTTCCCGCACACGGTCACCTACCACCCCTCCTGCCACGGCCTGCGGCTGCTCGGCCTCGGCGACCGCCCGCTGCGGCTGCTGCGCGCCGTGCGCGGGCTGGAGCTGCTCGACCTGCCCGGCGCCGAGGAGTGCTGCGGCTTCGGCGGCACCTTCGCCGTGAAGAACCCGGCGGTCTCGGCCGCGATGGCCGCCGACAAGACCGCCAGCGCCCTGGCCACCGGCGCCGAGGTGCTGTGCGGAGGCGACAACTCCTGCCTGCTGCACCTCGGCGGCACCCTGCGCCGGCAGGGCGCGCCGCTGCGCCCGCTGCACCTCGCCGAGATCCTCGCCAGCACCGAGGCCGAACCCTGGCGGGCGGCGCCGTGAGCGGAACCTTCCTCGGCATGCCCGCCTTCCCGCCGGGCGTCTCCCCGCAGGTCCCCTTCCCCGAGGCCGCCGCCGGGGCCGTGCGGGACGAGCGGCTGCGCGCCAATCTGCGGAACGCCACCCGCACCATCCGGGAGAAGCGGGCCCGCGCCGTCGCCGAACTCGCCGACTGGGCCGAGCTGCGCGCCGCCGCCAAGGCCGTCAAGGACCGCGCTCTCGGCCGACTCGACCACCATCTCGTCCAATTGGAGGAGAAGGTGACCGCCGCCGGCGGCACCGTGCACTGGGCCGCCGACGCCGCCGAGGCCAACCGGATCGTCACCGCCCTGATCCGGGCCACCGGCGAGCGGGAGGTGGTCAAGGTCAAGTCCATGGCCACCCAGGAGATCGGGCTCAACGAGGCGCTGGCCGAGGCCGGCATCCGCGCCTACGAGACCGATCTCGCCGAGCTGATCGTCCAGCTGGGCGACGACCGGCCCTCGCACCTGCTCGTACCCGCGATCCACCGCAACCGGGGCGAGATCCGGGAGATCTTCGCCCGCCGGATGGCCGACTGGGGCCGCCCGGCCCCCGAGGGGCTCGGCGACGCGCCCGGCGAACTCGCCGAGGCCGCCCGGCTGCACCTGCGGGAGAAGTTCCTGCGGGCCGAAGTGGCCGTCTCCGGCGCCAACTTCATGATCGCCGAGACCGGCACCCTGGTGGTCGTCGAATCGGAGGGCAACGGGCGAATGTGCCTGACCCTCCCGCGCACCCTGATCTCGGTGGTCGGCATCGAGAAGGTCCTGCCCGCCTGGCGGGACCTGGAGGTCTTCCTGCAACTGCTGCCCCGCTCCGCCACCGCCGAGCGGATGAACCCCTACACCTCGCTGTGGACCGGCACCCACGCCGACGGCCCCGGCGGCGACGGGCCCGAGGAGTTCCACCTCGTCCTGCTCGACAACGGCCGCACCGACGCGCTCGCCGACCAGGTCGGCCGCCAGACGCTGCGCTGCATCCGCTGCTCGGCCTGCCTCAACGTCTGCCCGGTGTACGAGCGGGCCGGCGGACACGCCTACGGCTCGGTCTACCCCGGGCCGATCGGCGCCGTCCTCACCCCCCAACTGCGCGGCACGAAAAGCCCGTTGGATGCCTCGCTGCCGTTCGCCTCGTCACTCTGCGGGGCCTGCTACGAGGTCTGCCCGGTCGCCATCGACATCCCCGAGGTCCTGGTCCACCTGCGCGAGCGGGTCGCCGGGCAGCGCGGGCATCGGCTGGAGCGCGCCGCGATGGCCGCCGCCGGCTACGTCCTCGACCGGCCCGCCCTGCTGCGCGCCGCCGAACGGGCCGCCGGCCGCACCCGCCGGCTCCACCCGCGCCGGCTCCCCGGCCCCGGCCGGGCCTGGACCGACACCCGCGAACTGCCGGCCGTCCCGCCCGAACCGTTCCGCGACTGGTGGCGGAGGAACCGCGCATGAGCAGTCCCCCGCCACCGGCCACCGGCTCGCGCGACCTGGTGCTCGCCCGGATCCGCGCCGCGCTGCGCACCCGCGCGCCGGAGCAGGAGCCCGTACCGCGCGACTACCTGCGCAGCCACGTCCCCGCCGACGACCCCGACGCGCTGCTCGACCTGCTGCGGCACAACCTCGCCGACTACCGCGCCCTGGTCCACGGCTGCACCACCGAGCGGCTGCCGCTGCTGCTCGCCGCCCTGTTCGAGGCCCGCGGCACCCGCACCGTCGCCGTCCCGCCCGGTCTGCCGCCCGCCTGGCTCGGCGTCACCCACGCCCGCCCGCTCCCGGACGACGGCCCGGACGGGCCGCTCACCGCCGCCCGACTGGAGACCGTCGACAGCGTGCTCACCGGCTGCGCCCTGGCGATCGCCGAGACCGGCACCCTGGTGCTGGACGCCGGACCGGCCCAGGGCCGCCGGCTGCTCACCCTCGTCCCCGACCACCACGTCTGCGTCGTCCTCGCGCCCGACCAGGTGGTCGCCTCCGTCCCGCTCGCCCTCCCCCGCCTGGACCCGACCCGCCCCCAGACCTGGATCTCCGGCCCCTCGGCCACCAGCGACATCGAACTCACCCGCGTCGAGGGCGTCCACGGCCCCCGCACCCTGGAAGTCGTCCTGGTGACGCCCGACGGCTGACCGGCCGGAACCCGCTCAACGCCCGGTCACACGGGCCGACCACGGTAGGCGCCCCGGGGCCGGCGCGGTCAGGCCGGGCGGAGTTCCAGGGTGCAGCACTTGGGGCCGCCGCCGCCCTTGAAGAGCTCGGACAGGTCGACCGGCACCGGCTCGTAGCCGGCGTCGACGAGACGGGCGGCCAGGGACTTCGCCGCCTCCGGGAGGAGCACCCGGCGGCCGTCGGAGACCGCGTTCAGGCCGAACACCTCGGCGTCCGCGCGCTCGGCGAGGATGGCGTCCGGGTAGAGGCTGCGCAGCAGCGCCTGGCTGTCGGGGGTGAACGCCGCCGGGTAGTACATGACCTGGTCGTCGGCGAGCACCGCGAGCGCGGTGTCCAGGTGGTAGAAGCGCGGGTCCACCAGTTCCAGACCGAGCACCGGCAGGCCGAACACGGCCCGGGCCTCGGCGTGCGCGGCCGGGTCGGTGCGGAAGCCCGAGCCCGCCAGCACCCGGCGGCCGACGAGCAGGTGGTCGCCCTCGCCCTCGTTGACGTGCTCGGCCCGCCGCACCTCGCGGTAGCCGCAGGACCGGAACCAGTCCTGGTGGGCCGCGGACTCCCCGGCCCGCTCGGCGTGCCGGAAGGTCGCCACCAGCACCCGGCCGTCGAGCACGGTGGCGCCGTTGGCCGTGTACACCATGTCCGGCAGCCCGGGCTGCGGCTCGATCAGCTCCACGGTGTGGCCGAGCTCCTCGTACAGCGCGCGCAGCCGCTCCCACTGGCGGACGGCGAGCGTGGTGTCGGTCGGCTTCGAGGGGTCCATCCACGGGTTGATCGCGTACTCGACGGTGAAGTACGTCGGGCGGCACATGAGGTAGCGCCGCGGCCTCGCGGTGCGCTCCGGGAAACGGTGGGGCATGCGGCGACCTCCGCCATCGGGGAAGGGACTGCGCTACGGGCGTCTCGCGGCCCAGAGGGCGGCTGCCCCGGCCGGGCCGGTCGCACACCCGGGCGGACGGACCGGGCGGCGCAGG
>NZ_BAAAKJ010000373.1:1808-3213 GCF_039527695.1 Kitasatospora putterlickiae | reverse complement strand
CGCCCCGCGCACCCGGCGCGCCGCTCCGCGCGTCCCGGGCGCACGGGGGCGCGGGCTCACGCCTCACAGGGCACGTGGCCGATCTCACGTACCGCGACCGGGCACCTACGGTGGCGTAGGTCACTTCAGACAGTGAACTATTTCTGTCATGCCGAACCTCCAGGAGACTCTTGACCTCGATTCGTACGTCGCCCTCGGGGACAGCTTCACCGAAGGGCTGAACGACCCCGTCGCCGACGGCGCCTTCGCCGGCTGGGCCGACCGGCTGGCGGCGCTGCTCGCCGCGGGCCGGCCGCCGGGCGGGTTCCGGTACGCGAACCTCGCGGTGCGCGGCCGGCTGCTGGACCAGATCGTCGCCGAACAGGTGCCGCAGGTCCGCCGCATCCAGCCCGACCTGGTCACCTTCTGCGCCGGCGGCAACGACATCCTGCGCCCCGGCGGCGACCCCGACGAGGTCGCCGAGCGCTTCGAGGCCGCCGTCGCCCAACTCGCCGAATCGGCGGGTACGGTGCTGATCTGCACCGGCTTCGACACCCGCGGCGTGCCGCTGCTGAAACACCTGCGCGGCAAGATCGCCACCTACAACGGCCACATGCGGGCCGTCGCCGACCGGCACGGCTGCCAGGTGGCCGACCTGTGGTCGCTGCGCGCCGTCCAGGACCGCCGGGCCTGGAGCGAGGACCGGCTGCACCTCTCCCCCGAGGGGCACCAGCGGGTCGCCCTGCTGGCCGCCCGCTCGCTGGGCCTGCGCACCGAGCAGGACCCGGAGGCGCCGTGGCCGTCCGGCCCGGTGCCCTCGTCCGCCGAGCAGCGCCGGGAGAACATCCAGTGGGCGCGCGAGTACCTGCTGCCGTGGGTCGGCCGCCGGCTGCGCGGCGAGTCCTCCGGTGACCACGTCGAGGCCAAGCGGCCCGAGCTGATGCCGCTCTGACGCCGCCTCAGGCCCGCCGCCGCCCGGCCGCCCGCGCGCCCTGGTGCGCCAAGGCGGCCAGGCCCGCGCCGGCCAGGTACCAGAGCAGGTCGGGCGGGTTGAAGGTGGAGCCGAGCACCAGCCGGGCGAGCGCGCTGTGCCGGGCCAGGCCGTCGGGGACACCGGTGAGCTGGAACAGTTCGACGGCCCAGCTCAGCCCGGCGGCCCAGGCCGCGGCCGCCCGGGGCCGCAGGCTGGGCGCGACCAGCACCACGAGCGCGTACAGCAGCACGGTGTAGAGGGCGTCGCCCGCGTACTTGGCGACGTCGCCGCCGGCCACCGACCGCACCCCGAGGCCCGCCACCACCGTCAGCCCGGCCGCGACCGCCGCCGGCCACCGACCCGCCCACCGCCCCCGAAGATCGTCCACCACGGCACCCTACGGGATGGCCCGGGCCGCCCCGACCCCGCCGGACGCGCCCGGAACCGTCCGCG
>NZ_BAAAKJ010000373.1:0-1755 GCF_039527695.1 Kitasatospora putterlickiae | reverse complement strand
CCCGGTAGCCTGCTGGCCGGCCCGTACGCGGCCGGGTCCGCGCGGGTCGCGGGCGGGAACGACTCAGAACAGGGCGGGACGCGTGACGCAGCTGACCGAGATGGCGATCGGGTCCGGGATACCGGCGGACGCGACGGAGGCCGGGCACGGGCCCGGACGGCGGTTCACGGTCGAGGGCTTCGCGCCGGGCCACGACGGCGGCGCCCGGGCGCGCGGCAAGGCCCTGCGCGCCAGGAGCCCGCGCGAGCGGCACGCCGAGTTCGCCCCGGCCACCGACCGGCCGACCGCCGTCGAGGCGATCGAGGCCTCCAACGCGGGCCGCCTCACCGGGCTGGTGCCGATCCGGCTGGGCCGGATGGCCGCCACCCCGTTCGCCTTCCTGCGCGGCTCGGCCGGCCTGATGGCCGCCGACCTGGCCGCCACCCCGACCAGCGGCACCGTGGCCCAGCTGTGCGGCGACGCGCACGCCGCCAACTTCGGCCTGTACGGCGACGCCCGCGGCCGGCTGGTGATGGACATCAACGACTTCGACGAGACCGTGCCCGGCCCGTGGGAGTGGGACCTCAAGCGCCTGGCCGCGAGCCTGGTGCTGGCCGGCCGGGAGGTCGGCGCGGACGAGGCCACCGCCCGCCAGGCCGCCTACGACGCCGCCGGGGCGTACCGCCGCACCATGCGCACGCTGGCCAAGCTGCCGGCGCTGGACGCCTGGAACGCCGTCGCGGACGAGCAGTTGGTCTCCTTCGCCCAGGCGCACGACCTGGCCGAGGTGCTGGGGAAGGTGGCCGCCAAGGCGCTCGGCAACACCAGCGCGCGCTTCGCCGCCAAGTCCACCGTCCGCACGGAGGACGGCGGCTGGCGGTTCACCGCCGCGCCTCCGGTGCTCAGCGAGGTCGACGACGCGATGGCCGCGTCGGTCGCCACCGCGCTCGGCCCGTACGTGCGCACGGTGCCTGCCGAGCTGCACCCGCTGCTCTCCCGCTACCGGGTGCAGGACGTGGCGTTCCGCGTGGTGGGCACCGGCAGCGTCGGCACCCGCTCGTACGTGGTGCTGCTGACCGACCACCGGGAGCAGCCGCTGGTGCTCCAGGTGAAGGAGGCCCGCCCGTCGGTGCTGCTGCCGTACCTGGCCCGGGCCGGGTACCCGGTGGACGCGCCGGACGGCCACGAGGGCCGCCGGGTGGTGCTCGGGCAGAAGCGGATGCAGGTGGTCAGCGACACCCTGCTCGGCTGGACGACGGTGGACGGGCTCCCCTACCAGGTCCGGCAGTTCCGCAACCGCAAGGGCAGCGTGGACCCGGCGGCGCTGCTGCCGGCCCAGCTCGACGACTACGCCCGGATCACCGGCGCGCTGCTCGCCCGCGCCCACGCGCACACCGCCGACCCCGGGGTGATCAGCGGCTACTGCGGCAAGAGCGAGGCGCTGGACGAGGCGCTGGCCGCGTTCGCGGTGGCGTACGCGGACCGCACCGAGGCCGACCATGCCGATCTGGTGGCGGCGATCCGGTCGGGCCGGCTCCAGGCCGAGCACGGCGTCTGACCGGCGTCTGACCGGCGTCCGGTCGGTTCACCGGATCGTCACCGTCGGCCGGCCGGGTCCGGGAACGGCGCCACCGCCGCGAGGCACTCGGCCGGCCAACCCGGCGTGCGGGACGTGGCCGGCCGGGCCGTCGGCCATCAGCGGGGTGGGAGCGGGTCGGGCCGGTCGATCCGGCCCTTGACCGCCCGGGCCACCGCCCAGTCGACGTCCACCGGCCC
>NZ_BAAAKJ010000372.1:27770-28056 GCF_039527695.1 Kitasatospora putterlickiae | reverse complement strand
GCCACGCTGACGTCGACCGACGAGCTGGTGGCCGGCACTCCGACGCCGCTCCCGCCGAGGGGCTGGCTGCTCCCGCCGAACTGTAGGGACACGACGCCCGCCGGGACGTCCTCGCCGAACGCCAGCCGCACGTTGAGCGTCCGGGACTCGCCGTCGCGCAGCCGGACCAGGGAGGCGTCCGGGTTCGGCGCCCGCAGCACCAGCGTGGCCGTCCCGGGCACGCTGCGGCCGTCGGCGGCCGCGAACTCGAAGGGGCCGTAGGCCGGGGACTCGCCCAGGTCGGCCA
>NZ_BAAAKJ010000372.1:22913-27692 GCF_039527695.1 Kitasatospora putterlickiae | reverse complement strand
GGCCTGGAAGTCCAGCGCGGCCGCCCCGGCGGCGGGCAGGCCCGCGCCCCGCAGGGTGAGCTCGGGCAGGAAGGCGACCTCCTTGCCGCTGCGGTTGGTGAGCGTCAGCCGGAACGGCCTGGCCTCGCCGCCGGCGGTGAAGGAGGCGGGCACCGCGTCCAGGCCGAGGTACGGCACGCCGGGCGCGGGGGCGGACGTCGGCAGGGTGGTGGGGCCGGCCGCGACGGTGGTGCACTCCTGGTGCGGGGTGTTCGCCTCGGAGATCCGGTGCTCGGGCGGCAGGGTCGGGTCGGAGACCACCGCCCGGAAGCCGCCGGTGGCCCGGCCGGCGGGCGCGTCGGCGGTGGCCGCGAGCCGCAGCCGGTAGGTCACGGAGGCGCCGGCGGGCAGGCTGAGCCGGGCGGCGAAGGTGTCGAGGTCCCAGGTGGCACCGGCTCCGGCGCCCGGGCTGAGCGCGGCGGGCTTCCACGGGCCGCCACCGGGGGCCTGGTAGTCCAGCTTGAGGTGGCTCCCGCGGACACCGGAGTCGACGTTCGCGACGGTGAAGCCGGTGCTGACGTCGACCGCGTGGTCGGCGGAGTTGCGCAGGGTGGCGGTGAACTCGGCGGCCGGACCACCGGCGGTGAGCGTGCCGGGGAAGCCGGCGAGGGTGGCCGTGACCGGGCCGCGCTGCTCCTGGAGGCCGCCGGGCGCCGTGGTGCCCTGGCCCGAGGACTGCCGCACCGTCCCGGTGGCGCCGCCGGAACGCGGCAGCGCGGCCGCGCCGGGGGCGGCCGCGGTCAGGGCCACGCCCGAGGCCAGGGTGACGGCGGCGGCGAGGGCGAGGGATCTGCGGTGCTGAGTGCGCAAGGGAGACCTCACGAAAGGAAGGCGGGCGAACCCGACGAACCGGCAGCAGGCGGTTCACCGAGGTGGGAGGCCGCTCCGGGACTCTCACCCGGGTCGCTGCTTCGCCCCCCAACCACCAGCGACGGGCGCATCATATCCGAACGCACGGACGCTCCCTGAGCGGTTTTCAAGGGGTGGAAGGGAGGTTCGCCGGACGGATTCGGCGATGACACCGTGTCGAAATCGTGAGGACGACTGTCGGCGGACTCCAGTACTGTGCGCACTCGTCCCCGGCGGTCCGCCCCGGCGCGCCCGCCCGCCCCCCTGGAACAACAGGAACACCTCGTGAATCTCGACTTCGACGCCGAACCGCTCTTCTCCTGGTACGTCGTGCTGCTCGCGATCAGCGGCATCGCGCTGCTGGTCATCGGCGCCGTCAACCTCGGCGGCCTGAAGATCGGCTGGCGCATCCTCAACGTGCTGGCCGGTCTCGGCTTCACCGGCTACGCGTACTACCTGGCGTTCGTCTTCGAAGGCGGCGAGTACACGCTGTTCTTCAAGGCGTTCATCCTGCCGGTGGCGCTGATAGCCAACGCGGTGAAGGCACTGCTCGCGCGCTCCGAGACGCCGGCCGTCCCGCCGGTCCCGGCGCCGTCGCCGTCGCCGTACCAGCCCAACGCCCAGTACCAGTCCAATGCCCAGTACCAGCCGAACACGCAGTACCCGTCGAACGCTCCGTACCAGCCGAACGCCCAGTACCCGCAGGCGCCCCAGTACCCGCAGGCGTCGCCCTACCAGCCGCAGGCGGCCCCGTACCAGCCGCAGGCACCCCAGGCGCCGCATCAGGGCTGAGCCCCACCGCCGGTCACCCCCGGGCGGCGCCCCCGACCGCTCGGGGGCGCCGCCCGGAGGCGTCTCCGCGTCTCACCTCACGGCGTCAGCCGGTGCACGTCGCGCGGGAAGAGGGCGGTGCGGCGGATGTTGTCCTCCCCCGTCAGCCGCGCCGTCCAGCGCTCCAGGCCGAGCGCGAACCCGCCGTGCGGCGGCATGCCGTGGGCGAAGGCCCGCAGGTAGCCCTCGTACGGCCCGGCCGGCTCGCCGCGGGCGGCGAGGGCCGCGAGGTAGTCCTCGTACCGGTGCAGCCGCTGGCCGCCGGTGACCAGTTCCAGCCCGCGGAACAGCAGGTCGAAGCTGTTGGAGTACTCCGGCCGGCCCGGCTCGGGGTGCGTGTAGAACGGCCGCTTGCGCATCGGGTACCCGGTCACGAACAGGAACGGGCTGCCGTGCTCGCGCAGCGCCCACTCGCCGAGCCACCGCTCGTGCGCCGGCGCGAGGTCGGGTTCGTCGGCGCCCAGCATCCGCATCGCCTCGGCGAAGTGCAGCTGCGGGATCTCGGCCGGGACGGCGGGCGGCTCGACGCCGAGGGTCGTGAGGGCGTCCCCGGCCCGTTCGGCGACCGCCGCGACCATCCCGGCGAGGGCGGCGCGCACCACCGCCATGACGTCCCGGTGGTCGGTGACGAAGCCGAGTTCGGCGTCCAGGCTGGTGTACTGGGCCAGGTGGCGGGCGGTGTCGTGGGGTTCGGCCCGGAACACCGGCCCGGTCTCGTAGACCCGCTCGAAGACCCCGACCATGGCCTGCTTGAAGAACTGCGGCGACTGCGCCAGGTACGCCTCGCGGCCGAACCAGTCGAGCGCGAAGACGTTGGCGCCCGACTCGGTCGCCGAGGAGACCACCTTCGGCGTGTGGATCTCGGTGAAGCCGAGGCCGTCGAGCGCCGCCCGGAAGCCGTGCACGGAGGCCGCCGAGACGCGGTGCAGCGCCGCCAGCCGGGGGTGGCGCAGGGTGACGGGCGCGCCGTCGAGGATCACCGGCAGCGAGGCGGGGACGGCCGGGCGGAAGAGGTCGAACGGCGGGGCCGCGGCGGGGCGCGAGAGCACTTCGACGGCCGGGCCGGTCAGTTCGACGCCGTTCGGCGCCTGAGGGTTGGCCGTGACGGTGCCCCGGACGCGCAGCACCGTCTCCTCGGGCAGGTCGGCCGCCCCGGCGGGGGCCACCACCTGGGCGAGGCCCGAGCGGTCACGCAGGACGAGGAAGGTCACGGACTTCAGCGCGCGGCGGCGGTGCAGCCAGCCGGCGAGTTCGACGGTTCCGCCGATCCGGCCGGGCAGGTCGGCGGCCAGGACGCGGGCGGTGCGGGTGGTACGGGTGGTGGCGCTGGGGTGGATCATCGCGGCCCTCCGGGGGCGTCGTGGTGATCCCTTGGGAGTGCGGGCGAGAAGGGGACTCGCGGTGCCACCGCACTTTCGCCGCCGTCGCCGTCGCCTTGGCGGGGCGGCGGGCGGCGGCCTCGTTCGGCCCGGTGACGGGGGCCGGCCGGCGGGGCATTTCCTCCCCGCACTCGGGAGTGTCTTCCCTCCCGGACGCGAGGCCGCCTTCACAGCAGCCGGCGGCTCTCTCGGCTCGCGGGGCCCGGAGGTACTCGTCTCCCTCGACGTGTTGCGACGAGGCTAGGGCGCCACCGGCCGTCCCGGCAACCGGAATTCCGCCCGGCGGCCACTACCCTGCTGTGGTGACCCGACCGTCCAGCACGCCCTACGACCTGGTGATCATCGGCGGCGGCCCGGCGGGCTGCGCGGCGGCGGTGATGGCGGCGAGCGTCGGACTGCGCTCGGCGCTCATCGAGCGGCGCGAACTGGGCGCCACCCTGCGGCGCGTGCCGGCGGTGGGCAACGTCCTCGGCTTCGCCACCGGCACCGCCTTCGCCGACGCCGTCACGGCGGACGTCCTGCGGGTCGCCGACTCCTGCGACGTCCTGCTCGGCACTCCGGCGACCGAACTGCACGCCGACGACGAGGGCGTCACCGTCCGCCTCGCCTCGGGTGCCGCCGTCCACGGCCGCTACGCGATCGCCGCCACCGGCGTACGGGCGGCCCGTCCCGACGAGGCCGGCTGGCTCGACTCCGCCGTCGACGCCCCACCGCCGCTCTGGGAGGCCGACGCGGCCCGCCTGGCCGGGCGCCACGCCCTCGTCCTCGGCGCCGACCGCCCCCTCGGCACCCTGCTGCGCGCCCACCCCGACACCCCGTTCGACCTGCTCGTCCCCCACCCGGCCGCCGACGCCTACAAGGCCGACGAGGTCCGCGCCGACCCGCGCGTCACCCTCCACCGGCTCGACGCCCTCGACCTCCGCCCCGCCGCCGAAGGCCGGATCGCCGCAGGCGGACTGGGCACCTTCGCCCCCGACACCGTCTTCGTCAACCTCGGCGTCCGCCCGGCCGCCCTGCCCGGCATCCTGGCCCCCACCCCCGACGGCTACTGCCCGCCCGACCGCCAGCACCCCCGCGTCCTCACCGCCGGCGACCTGCGCTCCCCCCGCGCCCAACGCATCATGACCGCCACCGGCTCCGGCGCCGAAGCCGCCCTGCACGCCTACTACGCCCTCCGCCTGAACCACTGACCATCCGCCGGTTCACCCCGGCGTGAGGGTCCGCCCTGGCCCGGCCCGCGGCGGGGACCTCACGATGCGCCGATGTGCGTCCGCCGCATCAGTTCGAGCCGGCACTTCGTGTGCCTGCGCTGCCGGGCCTCCTACAAGAAGAGGTCCCAGCCGCGATTGGTACACGTCTGCCCCGGTGCAGCGGCGGGCTGATCGACGCGGGCCATGACCTCGCGGTGCCCGCCCACCGGGATGCGGCGGGCTGGCGGGCACTGTCCGCACCGCTCAACGCCGGAGTCACCTTCCACTCCTCCTGCGGCGACGGCCCCGGCTGGCGGCCACGCACACCCGGCGGGGTCAGGGCCCGACCGGCGGCCGCCACGGGCACCGGGATCCCCGTGTCCAAGGCGCTGACCACCCTGGATGTGGACGGACTCCGAGCGCGGCAGCCCAGACGCTGACCCGTGTGCATCCATCGTCCCGGTGGTCGGGCGGAGGCGGTCCGAGGCTCC
>NZ_BAAAKJ010000372.1:19347-22887 GCF_039527695.1 Kitasatospora putterlickiae | reverse complement strand
CCAGCCGGTGGAGCAGGAAGTCGGCCCCGTCGACTTCCTGCTCCACGGAGGCCTTTGAGTGCCGGGCTGATCAGGCGAGGAGGAACGCGCCCGACCGGGTTCAGCGCAGCTTCCGCCTGCGCACAGGCCCTTCTAGCCGGCGCGGCGGAGGCTGCGGACGGCGAAGGAGAAGGCGGTGGCGGTGAGGGTGGTGGAGAGCAGGAAGAGGAGGGCGACGCCGAGGTGGAGGAGGGCGTGCGGTTCACGGAGGACGCGGGCGAGCACGAGGTAGCCGGCGGAGGCTGTGAGGAGGGCGCCGAGGGTGGGGGCGGAGTAGCGGTGGAAGGCGAGCCGCCTGGGGAGGGCGGAGAGGAGGGAGCCGGTGGGTATGGAGACGAAGGTCCCGAAGAGGAGCCCCACCATGGCCCCGACGGGTACCGAGGTGTAGTGGAAGGCAACGAGGGCGACCAGGGCGCCCCAGAGGGCCCCTCCGATGACGCCGACCTGGGTGGTGCGAACGATGAGCCGGATACGCCAGGCGTTGGCGTTCATCGGTGGGGGTCCTCCGGAGCTGAGCTGTTTCAGGAGAGGTGGTCGAACTCGCCGGCCTGGACGGCCGGAAGGGGGGAACCAGGCTTCGCTGCGTCAATGTGTCGACCAGGGGGCGGCGCAGATCGCTCAACTGGCTGAACGTCCTGCGCTACGTCTCGGTCGAATGCCGGTCGCCAAGATACTCGGTGCGGCTTGGGTGATCCACAGCAATGCCGGCGAGGTTCGCCACCCGTGGGCCCAGCAAAAGGAATTGACCCGCGTACGGCGGATTCTTCAGTGCCGCGAACGGCAGGACCCGGATGGTGACACAAGGCAGTCGCGAAGCGCGTCTTCGTGGATCGCTTCGGCATATGGACATCGCGCCGCTGCGCGCCAGCGGCATGCCGCCGGCCACGAGCACGTCGCGGACGTCACCGTCCCGTTCACGCCCCGGCCTGGTGCAAGCGCCCCAGAAACGCCATCAACTGCCGCTGCTCATCGGGGTTGAGCGCCGCCAGCAGCTCCGCGTTGGCCGCCTCCGCCAGCTCCGCGCAGCGGGCGAGCACGGCGACACCCTCCGGGGTGACGGTGACGGCGTTCTTCCGCCGGTCGGCCGGGTCCGGTGACCGCAGGACGTAGCCGGCCCGCTGGAGGTGGTTGAGCGCTCCGACCATGTCCTTGGGGTCGACGGCGAGGCGGCGCCCCAACTCGGCCTGCGCCACCGGCCCGTACTCGGCGACGCCGGCGAGCACGGCGTGCTGGAGGAGCTTCAGCCCCTCCACCGCGATCGCGTCGGCGACCAGCCCCCGCCCCCGCGACGCGACGCGGCCGGCGAGCCAGCTCGGCAGGGTCTGGATGTGCTGGAGGGGCGTGGTCACGCTCTCCAGCCTACTCCGATTTTCATTGGACACCCCAACGACCCCCCATTACCGTTGGGATGCCCAATGAATTCACCGGATCGGGGAGGTCCCGTGCTGCGCATCCGCCATGAGGTCGACGGCGGCCCCGGACTCCTGCACGCCGAAGACGCGGCGCCGCCGGAGGCCGGCGCCGGGGAACTGCTGGTCCAGGTGGAGGCGGTCGGCGTCACCCTGCCCACCGTCCGCAGACTCCGCGACAGCCGCGAACCGCTCCCCCTCGGCGGCGAGATCGCCGGCCGCGTCGTCGCCACCGGCCCCGGCGTCACCTCCTTCGCGCCCGGCGACCGCGTCACCGGGCTCTGCTTCGCCGACGCCTACGCCGAATTCGCCGTCCTGCCCGCCGCGATGGCCTCCCGGGTCCCGGACGACGCGACCGCCGTCGAGGCCGTCGCCCTCGTCCGCAGCGGCCTCGTCGCGCGCGGCGCCTACGAGGCGGCGCGCGTCGAACCGGGTGAGTCCGTCCTGGTCACGGCCGCCGCCGGCGGGGTCGGCACGCTCGCCCTCCAGTACGCCCGGGCCGGCGGCGCGGGTCGCGTCGTCGCCGCCGTCGGCAGCGCCGCCAAGGCCGACTTCGTCCGCTCCCTCGGCGCCGACGAGGTCGTGACGTACCAGGACCTCGACCGCCACGGCCCGTACGACGCGATCCTCGACGGCGTCGGCGGCGACCTCCTCCCCACCGCCGTCCGCGCCCTCGCCACCGGCGGCCGGCTGGTCGCCTACAGCTCCGGCGGCGGCACGGTCGAGGCGTACGAACTCCTGCTGCGCGGCGCCTCCGTCATCGGCTTCCAGATCCGCGCGATCGCCGTCGGCCGGCCCGGGCTCTACGCCCGCTGGCGCGCCGATCTCTGGCACCGCCGCGCCGCCGGCACCCTGCGCCCCGCCGTCCACGCCGAACTCCCCCTCACGGCCGCCGCCCACGCCCACACCCTCATCGAGCGGCGCCGCAACCTCGGCAAGGTCGTCCTGGTGCCCGGGGCCCCCTCTCCCCGGACCGCGCCAGGCGGTCGCCGTGATCCGAAAGAGAGGGCCTAACCGCCGGGCGGCTCCTGGAGGCACGGCGTGATGACGACGAAGGCCAGCGAGTCGCCGCCTTCCCCGCTCCGCACGGACACCTGGTGACGGCTCCCGGGATGGCGGGCGGCGACCAGCGAGCGCGGCGTCCCGTCGGTCCTCACACGGAAGTCGGTGACCTCGAACCCGTCGCCCAGCAGCCGGTCCCGGGCTCTGCGCACCACCTCGGCGTGCCGGACGTCCGGGGTGTCCGACGTCGCGCTGTAGATCAACTCGTAGCGGTCTTCGAAGAAGGGCTCGCGCTTCTTCCCGAAGCACCGGCTGAAGTTGGTGCCGGCAGGCTTGTCGTTCAGCCGGACCTCGACCACCAGCGCCAGGTGCTCCACCACGTCACGCGCCCACGCCACCGCTTCCGCCCGGGGCTTGACGGGCAGCGGGTCGCCCTTGCCGCCACCGGGACCCGAGGACGTGCACGCCCCGAGGGTCGCGACCAACAGTGCGGCGCCCAGCAGCCGGCCCCGATGGTCCGCCATGCGGTCTCCCCCCCCAGAGACGACGGGCACGCGTCCGCACTCAGGACGCTGTGCGCCCACGCGGCTACGCCGATGCTAGAACCGCCCGGAGCTCATGGGAATCCCGGGAAACCGAACGGCCGCGCGCGGGAAGTCGGGCGGGCCGACTTCCCGCTCCGCACGCCCCGCAATCTCCGGGCCGACCCTGAGGGGAACCCTGAGAGGGGGTCGTGCCCGGTTAGGACGCAGGTCAGGGACGGGATCGGCTTGCGGGGGGACGTTCTCGGCGGGGCGGTGGCGGAGCATGGAAGTACGCCAGCCGGAGGGACCGGCCGACGGCGTCACCACAGCCATTGGAGTCCGCCATGAGCCGCCTCGCCCGCCCCCGCCACAACCGCGTCATCGCCGGCGTCTGCGCCGGGATCGCCGAGCGCTTCGGGCTCACGCCGTGGACCGTGCGCGCCCTCTTCCTGGCCTCCTGCCTGCTGCCCGGCCCGCAGTTCCTCATCTACCTGGCGCTCTGGCTGCTGCTCCCCCAGGAGCCGTGACACCGGGAGCGCGGGAAGGGGCCGCCCGCCTCCCCGACG
>NZ_BAAAKJ010000372.1:19031-19327 GCF_039527695.1 Kitasatospora putterlickiae | reverse complement strand
CGTGCCGGAAGCGCGCCGGGTCAGCCGGTGAGGCCCGGCAGCGGGAGGGTCTGGGTGAGCGAGCCGAGCGGGGTCTTGTCGAGGCCCGGCACGGTCGGCAGACCGGCCCGGTTCCCGGTGGCGCCGGGGGCCGGGGCGGCGGCCTGGCCCGCGGTCGGGGCGAGGCTGCCGAGGGTGCTGCTGACCTTGTCGGCGACCGGCAGCTTGCCCGCGGCGTCGGTGAGGGCGCTGGTGGCGGCCGGGTTGGTCAGCAGGTTGGTCGGGAGCCCGAGACCACCGGCGGCGGCGGGGGCGGC
>NZ_BAAAKJ010000372.1:0-19003 GCF_039527695.1 Kitasatospora putterlickiae | reverse complement strand
GCGATCGCGATGCCGAGCGCGGCGGTGCCGGCGGCCTTGAGAGTGGCCTGCTTCATGTGGTTCGTCCCTTGGGTCCTCATCGGTGGCCGACACGCGCGGTCGACGCGACGGGGCCCGCCGCCACGGCCTGTCAGCAATGACGGGCACACCGTAGTGAGGGGATCACGCGGGGATCAACGGCGGTTCACCCGACCGGGCGAGAAGTCGGATGAACGCCAACTCCCCTGGCGGAAAGCGGCGTTCATCCGACCACCACGGGCCGGGTCAGTTGCCCGCGCTGAACAGCCACTCGGCCTTGAGCTCGGCGTAGCCCGGCTTGATCACGTCGTTGATCATCGCGAGCCGCTCGTCGAACGGCAGGAAGGCCGACTTCATCGCGTTCACGGTGAACCACTCCAGGTCCCCCAGCGTGTAGCCGAAGGCCTCGACCAGGTGCGCGAACTCGCGGCTCATGCTGGTGCCGCTCATCAGCCGGTTGTCGGTGTTCACGGTGACCCGGAACTTCAGCCGGCTCAGCAGCCCGATCGGGTGCTCGGCGTACGACGTGGCCGCGCCGGTCTGCAGGTTGGAGGTCGGGCACATCTCCAGCGGGATCCGCTTGTCGCGCACGTACGCGGCGAGCCGGCCCAGCTTGACGGCGCCGTCCTCCTCGACCGTGATGTCGTCGACGATCCGCACGCCGTGACCGAGGCGGTCGGCGCCGCAGCACTGCAGGGCCTCCCAGATCGACGGCAGACCGAAGGCTTCGCCCGCGTGGATGGTGAAGTGGTTGTTCTCGCCCTTGAGGTAGTCGAAGGCGGCCTGGTGGCGGGTGGGCGGGAAGCCCGCCTCGGCGCCGGCAATGTCGAAGCCGACCACGCCCGCGTCGCGGTGGCGGTTGGCCAGCTCGGCGATCTCCGAGGAGCGCGCGGCGTGCCGCATCGCGGTGATCAGGGTGCCGATCCGGATGCGGCGGCCGGCGGCGCGGGCGTTGGCCTCGCCGAGCCGGAAGCCCTCCTGGACGGCCTCGACGACCTCGTCCAGGCTGAGGCCGCGCTCCAGGTGCTGCTCGGGGGCGTAACGGACCTCGGCGTAGACGACGCCGTCGGCGGCGAGGTCCTCGGCGCAGTCGGCGGCGACCTTGATCAGGGCCTCGCGGGTCTGCATGACGGCGCAGGTGTGGGCGAAGGTCTCCAGGTAGCGGACCAGCGAGCCGGAGTCGGCGGCCTCGCGGAACCAGGTGCCGAGTTCCTTGGGGTCGGTGGTGGGGAGGCCCTGGTAGCCGACGGCGGCGGCCAGCTCGACCACGGTCTCGGGGCGCAGGCCGCCGTCGAGGTGGTCGTGCAGGAGCACCTTCGGCGCGCGGGCGATCTGGTCGGGGGTGGGGATCCGGGGGCCGGTGCCCGCGGTGGTGGCGGGGATCTGCTTCTCCATTGCGGGAGTGTAGCTCCTACGCGCGTAGACAAGCCACCGCCCACGGGTCGAATCACCCAATGTCCTCCGGGAATTCCACCAAAGGGATGATCCGGGCAACCTACCCGCCAGTCCACGCCCCGGAAGCCCCCACGAGCCCGGTCGCACGCCCTCGGCCGCACGCCCTCGGCCAGAGCGCCAACAGCCGGCGGCCGTCAGTCGTGCGCCAGCAGCCGCCCCCGCCGCGACAGCACGAAGTCCCGGAACGCCGCCGCCGGCGGGGTCAGCGGCCGCCCCGCCGCCCACGCCAGCCCGATCGCCCGCCGGGTACGCGGCGCCGTCACCTCCAGCTCCACCACCCCCGGCCGGGGCACCAGCGCGGGCGGCAGCAGCGCCACCCCCAGCCCGGCCGCCACCAGCCCGCGCAGCGTCTCCGCCTCCTCCCCCTCGAACGCGATCCGCGGCACGAACCCCGCCTCCGCGCAGAAGCCGTCCGTGATCGCCCGCAGCCCGTACCCCGGCTCCAGCCCGACGAACGGCTCCTCGGCCACCTCCGCCAGCCGGATGCGGCGGCGCCCGGACAGCCGGTGGTCCGCCGGGACCACCAGGTGCAGCCGCTGCTCGTCCAGCCGGCGGGCGGCCAGCGCAGGGTCGTCGTCCGGGACCGGCGCGACCAGGCACAGGTCCAGCTCCCCCGCGCGCAGCCGGCCCAGCATCGCGCCCACGTAGTCCTGCACCAGCTGGAACCGCACCAGCGGGTACGCCGCCCGGAAGTCCCGCAGCAGGGCCGGCACCGCGTCCGTCCCCATGGTGTGCAGGAAGCCGAACGCCACCCGGCCGGTCGCCGGATCGGCCTCCGCCCGCGCCGCCTCGGCGCCGCGCTCGACCTCGGCCAGCGCCCGTTCCACCGAGGCCAGCAGCAGCCGGCCGGACCGGGTCAGCCGGACCGTCCGCCCCTGACGGGCCAGCAGGTCCACGCCCAGCTCCGCCTCCAGCCGGGCCACCGCCCGGGACAGCGTCGGCTGCGGCATCGCCAGCAGCGCCGCCGCCTGCGTCACGTGCTCCAGCCGGGCGACCGCCGCGAACTGCGCGAGCAGCGGCGCGAGTTGCACCGCCGGCAGCTCCGGCCCCAGCTCCGCGAGCCGGGCCGGCTCGGTACCAGCGTCCATCATGCCCTCCGGTCGTGGCTCTACGCTCGGCTCATACGCCTACGCATGGATTATGGACGGTTGATGCATTGGACGCATCAGCCCGGCGGTTCTACCGTCGACGACATGCAGCCCTCCAGTACCAGGGCGTCCGCGCCCACGCCGGACGCCCTCACCCAGTCGATGCCGCACCGCGACGACCGCCACCGCCCCGGCCAGCGCTCCTTCCGCCGCGCCAACCTCGCCCTGTTCGCGGCCGGCATCGCGACCTTCGTCCTCCTCTACTCCACCCAGGGCCTGCTGCCGGTCCTCTCCGACGACCTCGGCCTCACCCCGGGCCAGGCCAGCTGGACGGCCTCCGCCGCCACCCTCGGACTGGCCCTCGCCCTGCTCCCCGCGAGCGCGCTCTCCGACCGGTACGGCCGCACCGCCGTGATGACGGCCTCCGTCCTCGCCGCCTCCGCCCTCGCGCTCGCCCTGCCGTTCGCGCCGGACCTCACCACCCTCGTCGTGCTCCGGATGCTCCAGGGCGCCGCGCTCGCCGGACTGCCCGCCACCGCGATGGCCTACCTCGCCGAGGAGGTCCACCCCTCCGCGCTGGCCTCCGCGATGGGCCTGTACGTGGCGGGCAACAGCATCGGCGGCATGGGCGGACGGCTGCTCTCCGGCTGGGTCGCGGCCGGCTTCGGCTGGCGCTGGGGGCTCGCCGCCTCCGCCGCCCTCGCGCTGCTCGCCGCCCTGGCGTTCCGGCTGCTCATCCCCGCCGCCCGGCACTTCACCCCGGCCCCGGTGGACGCCCGGGCCCTCGCCCGCACCGTCGGCCGGCACCTGCGCAACCCGCTGCTGCTGCGGCTGTACGCGCTGGGGCTGCTGTTCATGGCCGTGTTCGGCGCGGTGTACAACACCGTCGGCTACCGGCTGATCGGCGCGCCCTTCCACCTGCCGGAGTCGGTCGCCGCCTCCATCTTCGTGGTCTACCTGGTCGGCACCGGCACCTCCGCCGCCGCGGGCCGCCTGGCAGCCCGGCTCGGCCGCCGCGGCGCGCTGTACGTCGCGATCGGCACCACCGCCCTCGGGCTGCTGCTCTCCCTCGCCGACTCCCTGGTCCTCGCCCTGCTCGGCCTGGTGCTGATCACCGCCGGCTTCTTCGCCGGCCACGCCACCGCCTCCGCCGCCGTCGGCCGCACCGTCACCGAAGGCCGCGCCCAGGCCTCCGCGCTCTACCTGATCGCCTACTACCTGGGCAACAGCCTCGGCGGCACCACCGGCGCCGACGCCTACCACGCCACCGGCTGGCCCGGCGCCGCCACCATCGGCCTCACCGCCATGACCCTCGCCGCCGCCGTCACCCTCTACGCCACCCACCAGGCCCACACCGCCCGCCGGGCCGCTCTTGCCACCACCCGCTGACCTGAGCGTCGCCGCTTCCGGTCCGTCCACGGGGCCACCGAAGAGCTTC
Source organism: Kitasatospora putterlickiae (assembly GCF_039527695.1). NCBI lineage: Bacteria > Bacillati > Actinomycetota > Actinomycetes > Kitasatosporales > Streptomycetaceae > Kitasatospora > Kitasatospora putterlickiae. Next base: position 15,004 of record NZ_BAAAKJ010000372.1, on the reverse strand, counting down.
CGAAGCCCGCCCTCACCGCCACCGGGCGGGCCTCGGCAGGCGGTACTCTCCGACCGTGAGCATCGAACCGGGCGAGTACGCCCGGCTACGCAGAGCGGCGGAACGGCTGTCGGGCGTACCGGGGGTGGGGAAGGTCGAGATCGCCGGCGGAGCGGTTCGCCTCTCGCTGCCCCCGGTCGAACGCCACGAGCTCGCCGCGCTCGCCGTCGCGGGACAGCTGAACGCCCAACTGCCCCGGACCCACCCGGACTTCAGCGCTCGTGGCGACACCGCCCTCGAAGCCGTCGGCCTGGGACGCCTGTGCCGTCCAGACCTCCTGGTGTTCGCCGAGACGGCGCTGGAGAGCGGCCGGCCGACGCTGGCGCCCCATGAGGTCCTGCTGGTCGTCGAGATCGTCAGGCAGTCCGCCGAGCCCGCCGGAGCCGGCGACTACGCGGCCATGGGCATCCCGTTCCACCTACTCGTCGACCCGCGCGACGGCACCGGCGTCGTCCACGACGAGCCCGGCTACACGTCCCGCAAGGAGTTCGCCTTCGGTGACACCGTCACCGTCGGCCCCTGGACCATCGACACCAGTGGTCTGCTCACGTACGCCTGACCCGGCGTACGTGAGCAGACCCCCGAGGACCGTCAGGCGATGCGGTCCAGGACGATCGGGACGGGGGTGAACGCCGTGCCGGCCGGGGCGACGTCGACGGCGTCCGCGAGGGCCTCGACGGCGTAGCCGAAGCGCTCGGGGGTGTCGGTGTGCAGGGTCAACAGGGGCTGGCCGGCCACCACGGTGTCGCCGGGCTTGGCGTGCATCTCGACGCCCGCGCCGGCCTGCACCGGGTCCTCCTTGCGGGCGCGGCCGGCGCCGAGGCGCCAGGCGCAGACGCCCACCGCGTAGGCGTCCAGCCGGGTGAGCACGCCGGAAGCCGGGGCCGGGATGACGTGCCGCTCGCGGGCGACCGGCAGCGGGGCGTCGACGTCACCGCCCTGGGCGGCGATCATGCGGCGCCAGTGGTCCATCGCGGAGCCGTCGCGCAGCGCGTCGGCCGGGTCCTTGCCGTGCACGCCCGCGGCGGCCAGCATCTCGCGGGCCAGCGCGAGGGTGAGCTCGACGACGTCGGCGGGGCCCCCGCCCGCCAGTACCTCGATCGACTCGCGGACCTCCAGCGCGTTGCCGGCGGTGAGGCCGAGCGGGGTGGACATGTCGGTGAGCAGGGCGACGGTGTTGACGCCGGCCGAGGTGCCGAGGCCGACCATGGTGCGGGCGAGTTCGCGGGCGTCGTCGATGTTCTTCATGAAGGCGCCGGAGCCGACCTTCACGTCGAGGACGAGCGCGCCGGTGCCCTCGGCGATCTTCTTGGACATGATCGAGGAGGCGATCAGCGGGATCGCCTCGACGGTGCCGGTGACGTCGCGCAGCGCGTACAGCTTCTTGTCGGCCGGGGCGAGGCCGTCGCCGGCGGCGCAGATGACCGCGCCGGTGTCCCCCAGGACCCGCAGCATCTCCTCGTTGGAGAGCAGGGCGCGCCAGCCGGGGATGGACTCCAGCTTGTCCAGGGTGCCGCCGGTGTGGCCGAGGCCGCGGCCGGACAGCTGCGGGACGGCGGCGCCGCAGGCGGCGACCAGCGGGGCGAGCGGCAGGGTGATCTTGTCGCCGACGCCGCCGGTGGAGTGCTTGTCGCTGGTGGGCCGGGTCAGCGAGGAGAAGTCCATCCGGACGCCGGAGCGGATCATCGCGTCCGTCCAGCGGCTGATCTCGCGCGGGTTCATGCCGTTCAGCAGGATGGCCATGGCCAGGGCGGACATCTGCTCATCGGCGACCTCGCCGCGGGTGTAGGCGTCGATGACCCAGTCGATCTGAGCGTCGCTCAGCTCTCCGCGGTCGCGCTTGGTCCTGATGACGGAGATGGCGTCCATGGTTGCTCCATTGCTTCCAGAAGTGGTTCGGAAAAGCGAAGAGTGTCGCGGGCGGGGCCGGTGAAGGCCCCGCCCGCGACACTCTACGCGCGTAACAAACGGCAGTGCTAGAGCCGCTCCGGCCCGAACGCGTCGGGCAGGACGTCGCTCATCGGCCGCACGCCGGACGGCAGCTCGACCAGCAGATCGGGCCCGCCGTGCTCGTACAGCAGCTGGCGGCAGCGGCCGCACGGCATCAGCAGCGCCCCGGCCCCGTCCACGCAGGTGAACGCGGTCAGCCGGCCGCCGCCGCTCGCGTGCAGCGCGGAGACCAGACCGCACTCGGCGCACAGCCCGAGCCCGTACGAGGCGTTCTCCACGTTGCAGCCGGTGACCACCCGGCCGTCGTCCACCAGCGCCGCGGCGCCGACCGGGAACCTGCTGTACGGCGCGTACGCGTGACGCATCGCCTCGCGCGCCGCCGTCCGCAGCGCCTCCCAGTCCACCGCCTCGGCGGCCGCCGTCACTTGCCCTGCCCCTTGCGGTAGATCTGGCCGTCGGCCTTCGGCGGCCGCAGTCGCTGCGAGGCCAGCGAGAGCACCACCAGGGTGATCACGTACGGCGTGGCGACGATCAGCGGACGCTGCACCTCCTCGGTGGTGAAGTACCAGACGAACAGGCCGCCGGAGACCACCGCGGAGATCAGCGCCGAGGTGTACCTGCGGCGGTACAGGTGCCAGGCCGCGAGCAGCACCATCGCGATGGCGACCACCAGGATCAGCACGTGCACCGACTCCGGGTCGCGCAGCTGGAGGCTGTCGGTGAAGCCGAACAGGCCGGCGCCGACGGCGAGGCCGCCCGGCATCCAGTTGCCGAAGATCATCGCGGCGAGGCCGATGAAGCCGCGCCCCAGGGTCTGGCCGTCCTTGTAGAAGTGCGCGGCGACCAGCGAGAGGTACGCGCCGCCGAGGCCCGCGAAGGCGCCCGAGGCGATGACCGCCAGGTACTTGTACTTGTAGACGTTGACGCCCAGCGACTCGGCGGCGGTCGGGTTCTCACCGCAGGAGCGCAGCCGCAGGCCGAAGACGGTCCGCCAGAGGGCGAAGTAGCTGGCGACGATCAGCGCGCCGGCCAGGACGACGACCACCGACAGGTTGGTGACCAGGCCGCCGAGCACGCCGGCGACGTCGGAGACCAGGAACCAGTGGTGGGCCTCGATGTCCTTCAGCCCGGAGGACAGGCCGGGGATGGTGATGTACGGCAGCGGATCGGCCGGCGGGGACTGGTTCGCACCGGCGCCGTACGCGATGTAGTCCTTGTAGTAGATCCGGTTGACGTACGCGCAGATGCCGGGGATCAGCAGGTTGATGCCGACGCCGGAGACGATGTGGTCGACGCCGAAGGTCACCGTGATGACGGCGTGCAGCAGACCGCCGAGCGCGCCGCCGAGCATGCCGGCCAGCAGGCCGAACCAGGGGTTGACCAGGTAGCCGCCCCAGGCGCCGGCGAAGGTGCCGGCCACCATCATGCCTTCGAGGCCGATGTTGACGACGCCGGCCCGCTCGGACCAGAGACCGCCGAGACCGGCCATGCCGATCGGGACCGCCGCGCCGAGCGCCGCGGTGATCTGGCCGGAGGAGGTCAGCGAGTGGTTGTCGGTGATCATGCCGACGGCCGAGAAGAGGACCAGGGCGCCCGCGATCAGCAGCAGCACCACCGGCCAGGACAGCTTGCGCTTCTTGGCGGGCGCGCCGCCGGGCGTCTTGGCGCGGACAGCGGTAGCCGTACTCATGCCGACACCTCCTTCTTCTGGGCGGCCGCGGCGGCAGCCTGGGCGGCGAGCTCGGCGCCGACCTTCTGCTGCTGGCGCTTCAGGCCGTAGCGGCGGACCAGCTCGTAGGCGACGACGACGCAGATGACGATGGTGCCCTTCATGACGTCGACGATCTCGAACGGGAACTCGCCGTTCTGCGGCAGCGGCAGCTGGGAGCCGGTGGCGTCGAGGAAGGCGAAGAGCAGGGCGGCGAACACCATGCCGATCGGGCTGTTGCGGCCGAGCAGGGCGACCGAGATGCCCAGGAAGCCGAGGCCCGCCTGGAAGCTCTGGCCGAAGTAGTAGGAGTTCTGCATCAGCTCGGGCAGGCCGATGAGGCCGGCCAGCGCGCCGGAGACCACCATCGAGGTGACGACCATGCGCTTGACGTTGACGCCGGACGCGGTGGCCGCGCTCTCCGAGCGGCCGGTGGCGCGCAGGTCGAAGCCGAAGCGGGTGCGGTTCAGGGTGAACTGGAACGCCACGCCGACCACGATCGCGATGACGACGAAGCCCCAGAGCGGGCCGCCGTCGGTGTCGATCGAGAAGAACCGGCTGGACTCCGAGATCGGGTTGGTCTGGATCGAGTTGCTGGTGGTGCCCTTCTCCGGCGCGAAGATGCCGGGGACGAGCAGCAGGCCGACCACCGCGGTGGCGATCGAGTTCAGCATGATGGTCGAGATGACCTCGCTGACGCCGCGGTAGACCTTCAGCAGGCCGGCCACGGCCGCCCACATGCCGCCGACCAGCATCGCGGTCACCAGCAGCAGCGGGACCTGGATGATCGCCGGGAGGTCGACCTGGCCGCCGACGAAGGCGGCGAACAGCGCGGCGAGCTTGTACTGGCCCTCGACGCCGATGTTGAAGAGGTTCATGCGGAAGCCGAAGGCGGCGGCCGCGGCGGCGAGGTAGTACGTGGTGGACCGGTTGATGATGGCCACCTGGCCGTCCGACTTGGTGCCGTACGTGATCATCACGTTCCAGGCGTCGAACGGGTTCTTGCCGGAGGTCGCCAGCAGCAGCGAGCAGATGACGACGGACAGCACGACGGCGAGCACCGGCGCCGCGAGGGCGAGCACGATCCTCTCGCCGTTGAACCGCTGCGCGAGGCCGCGCTTGGCGGTGGCCCCGGCGGCCCCGGAGGGAGCGGCGGGAGCGGGCTTGGGACTGGTCATGTGGGCTACTCCCCCGCCTGCTGGTCGTCGGCGGTGTCGGTGGGGGCGTCGGACGGCACGGCCTCGGTGCCCTCGGCGGCGAGGGACCGCGACTCGGCGACCGCCTCCGGCCCGGACTCGATGTGGCCGCTGGCGGCGCCGGTCATCGCGGTGCCGAGGTCCTCGGCGGTCACGGTCTCCGGGTCGGCGTCGGCGACCAGCCGGCCGCGGTAGATCACCCGGATCGTGTCGGAGAGGCCGATCAGCTCGTCGAGGTCGGCGGAGATCAGCAGGACGGCGAGGCCGGCCCGCTGGGCGACCCTGATGTGTTCCCAGATCTGCGCCTGGGCGCCGACGTCCACACCGCGGGTGGGGTGGGCGGCGATCAGCAGCTTGGGTTCGTGGCTCATCTCGCGGCCGATGATCAGCTTCTGCTGGTTGCCGCCGGAGAGGGAGGCCGCGGTGACCTCGATGCCGGGGGTGCGGACGTCGTACTCCTCGACGATCCGCTGGGTGTCCCTGCGGGCGGCGGCCGGGTCGAGCAGCACGCCCTTGGAGTTGGGGCGCTCGCTGACGTGGCCGAGGATCCGGTTCTCCCAGAGCGGGGCCTCCAGCAGCAGGCCGTGCCGGTGGCGGTCCTCGGGGATGTAGCCGATGCCGGCCTCGCGGCGGGCCCGGGTGAGGGTGCCGGAGAGGTCCTTGCCGTCCAGGGTGACGGAGCCGGCGTCCAGCGGGAGCATGCCCATGATGGCCTCGACCAGTTCGGCCTGGCCGTTGCCCTCGACGCCGGCGATGCCGAGGATCTCGCCCTGGTGGATGCGCAGCGAGATGTCGTCGAGCACGACGCGCTCGATGCCCTCGGCGTCGGTCTTGGCGATCCGCAGGCCGTCGACGCGCAGCATCTCGGAGGTGGTGACGGTCGACTCGCGGCTCTCCGGGGAGGGCAGTTCGGCGCCGACCATCAGCTCGGCGAGCTGGCGGGCGGTGACGCGCTTCGGGTCCGCGTCGCCGACGGTGGTGCCGCGGCGGATGACGCTGATCGCGTCGGCCACCGAGAGCACCTCGTGCAGCTTGTGCGAGATGAAGATGACGGTGACGCCCTCGGACTTCAGCTCCCGCAGGTTGGCGAACAGGGCGTCGACCTCCTGCGGGACGAGCACGGCCGTGGGCTCGTCGAGGATGAGGATCTTGGCCCCGCGGTAAAGCACCTTGAGGATCTCGACGCGCTGGCGGTCGGCCACCCCGAGGTCCTCGACCAGCGCGTCCGGGCGCACGCCCAGGCCGTACTGGTCGGAGATCTCCCTGATCCTCTCCCTGGCCTTGGCGCCGATGCCGTACAGGTGCTCGCCGCCGAGGACGACGTTCTCCAGGACGGTCAGGTTGTCGGCCAGCATGAAGTGCTGGTGCACCATGCCGATGCCGCGCGCGATGGCGTCGCCCGGGGTGTTGAACTCGCACTGCTCGCCGTTGATCGCGATGGTGCCCTCGTCCGGCTTCTGCATGCCGTAGAGGATCTTCATCAGCGTCGACTTGCCCGCGCCGTTCTCCCCCATGAGGGCGTGCACGGTGCCGGTGCGGACGGTGAGGTTGATGTCGTGGTTGGCCACGACGCCGGGGAAGCGCTTGGTGATGCCGCGCAGTTCGACGGCCGGTGTCGCCGTCCCCGCGCTGGGGATACCGCCCGTGGTCGGGGCGGGGTCGGATGCGGTGATGGCGGTCTCCTGGTGGTCTGGAGGCGCGTCGTCGCGCTGGAGGGCCAAAAGCGGGAAAGGAGCGGGGGACGGGACGGGGCCCGGGGGTACGCACTGAGCGCACCCTTCCGGGCCCCTCCCTATGCAGCGTCCATCATGGCGCTGCCGGGCAGTCGGCAGCGGCAGCGACGTCCGGTCGGGCCCTGGCCGGGCCCTGGAGCCTTACAGCTTCGACGGGTCGGTCGGGACCGTGGTGGCGCCGCCCTTGATGGCGTTGGCGGCCTCGTCGAGCTTGCCCTTGATGTCGTCGATCTTGCCGCCGGTGGTGGCGAGCGAGACACCGTCGGCCTTGAGGTCGAAGTTCTTCACACCGGTGAAGACCTCGCCCTTCTTGGCGGACTCGATGTAGGCGAAGACGGCCTTGTCGACGTTCTTGACCATCGAGGTCATGATGCTGTTCTTGTACTTCGCCAGGGCGGGCTGGGCGGCCTGGTCGGAGTCGACGCCGATGGCCAGGGCGCCGGCGTTGGCGACGGCCTCGATGGCGCCGTTGCCGGAGGAGCCGGCGGCGGTGTAGATGACGTCGGCCTTCTTGTCGAGCTGGCCCTGCGCGGCCTCCTTGCCCTTGTCGGGGGCGGCGAAGCCGGTGAAGTCCGGCGGGGTGCTCAGGTAGGTGACCTCGACCGGGATGTTCGGGTCGACGGACTTGACGCCCGCGCGGTAGCCGGCCTCGAACTTCTTGATCAGCTCGGACTGCACACCGCCGATGAAGCCGACGTGCTTGTTCTTGGACTTGAGGGCGGCGGCCACACCGGCCAGGTACGAGCCCTCCTGCTCCGAGAAGGTCAGCGAGGTGACGTTGGTCGGCTGGGTGTCCGAGGCCGAGTCGATGATCGCGAACTTGGTGCCCGGGTTCTCCTTGGCGACCTTCTCGACGGCGGCCTGGTAGACGAAGCCGACGGCGATGATCGGGTTGTAGCCCGCGGTGACCAGGTTCTTGAGGCGGGTCTCCTTGTCGGCCTCCGCCTCGCCGGTCTTGGCGTCGGCCTCGGTGACCGCGACGCCCAGCTCGCTCTTGGCCTTGTCCAGGCCGCGGGCCGCGGAGTCGTTGAAGGACTGGTCGCCACGGCCGCCGATGTCGTAGGCCATGCCGACCTTCAGACCGCCGTCGGCGGAGCCGGAGGCGGCGGTGGTGTCGTTGCTCTTTGCGCCGCAAGCGGCGAGCGAGGCGATGCCCAGGGAACCCGAGAGCACAACCGCGGCGAGCTTAGTAGAACGGCGCAAGGGAGTTTCTCCTTCTCACACGCACCCGTTTAGCGTGGTCGGACGCCACCGTAACGCGCGTAGAACACGGTTGTGTTACGGGCCGCCGGAGCATTCGGGTTGTTATCAAACCGTGGTCTCACGGCCGCCCCGACGCCCCTTTCCCGTGCGCGGACGGTGCTGGGAACTGGCGCGCCCCAGTGTACGGAACCCCGAATAAACGGGATATTCAGCACGAAACCGGACACCCTTGGTGGATGTCCGGTTTCGATCGTTACGGCCGGTGACGGCAGGCCGGGACGGCCGGTGACGGCCTCAGAGCGTGCCGGGCTCCAGCGCCAGCGCGGTGAACAGCTCCACGCCGATCGCGATCGCCCGCTCGTCCACGTCGAAGCGGCCCTGGTGCAGGTCCCGGACGGCGGTGTCGCCGGGGGCGCGCACGCCGAGCCGGGCCAGCGCGCCGGGGGCGTGCTCCAGGTACCAGGAGAAGTCCTCCCCGCCGAGCGACTGCTCGGTGTCCTCGACCACCTCGGTGCCGTCCTGCCCGAAGCGGGCGGTCATGGCCTCCTCCAGCAGCCCCACCGAGACCGCCTCGTTGACCACCGGCGGCACGCCCCGGTGGTAGTCGAGCGTCCACTTCGCGCGGTAGGTCTCGGCGAGCCGGGCGATCAGCTCGTGCAGCAGGTCCGGCGCCTCCCGCCAGCCCGCCAGCTCCAGGCAGCGCACGGTGCCCTCCAGCTCCGCGTGCTGCGGGATGACGTTGGGCGCGGAGCCTGCGGCGATCCGGCCCCAGACCAGCGAGACGCCCCAGCGCGGGTCCATCCGGCGGGCCAGCGCGCCGGGCAGTTCGGCGGCGGTGCGGGCGACCGCGGTCACCAGGTCGGTGGTCAGGTGCGGGCGCGCGGTGTGGCCGCCGGGGCCGTCCAGGTGGAGCACCAAGCGGTCGCAGGCCGAGGTGATCGCCCCGACCCGCAGGCCGATCCGGCCCACCTCGACCTTGGGGTCGCAGTGCACGGCGAAGATCCGGCCGACGCCCTCCATCCCGCCGGCCGCGATCACGTCCAGCGCGCCGCCGGGCATGACCTCCTCCGCGGGCTGGAAGACCATCCGCACCGGGCGGCGCAGCTCGCCGGTACGGGCCGATTCGGCGAGCACCAGCGCGGTGCCGAGCGCCACCGAGGTGTGCACGTCGTGGCCGCAGGCGTGGGCCCGTCCGGGGACGCTCGACCGGTAGGGGACGTCGGTCTTGGCGTCGTCGATCGGCAGGGCGTCGATGTCGGCGCGGAAGGCGACGAACTCCGCGCCGCGCGGGGCGGACTCGGGAACGATGTCGACGAGCATTCCGGTGCCGCCCGGCAGGATCCGGGGGGCGAGGCCGGCGGCGACCAGGCGGTCGCGCAGCAGACCGGTGGTTCGGAACTCCTGGCGGCCCAGCTCCGGGTGCCGGTGCAGGTCCCGCCGGAAGGCGATCAGCTCGGGCTCCAGCTCGCGTACCCGGTCGCGGAGACCGGCGGCGGGGCGGGCAGCGGTGAGGGTGACGGCCGACTGGGCGGACTCACGACGGTTCATCTCAACAAGGGTAGGCCTGTTGGGGGGGATTTGGCCCGACTTCCCGCAAAGTAGTCCCCGGATGGGCGCATACCGGCCGCGCTGGTGGGTATGACATCTTGTTTCAGCCGCCTTCCCCATGATGTCCGCCCTGTGCAACGACCACCGGCGATCAACGTCACGGCGCGCTCGACCGGCCGGTTGACGGCCTCGCGGACACCGCCGCACGCGTTCCGGACGCGGGAACAATGGCTCAAAAGCGTTCGACCGGGACGTACCGGCCCCACACCTCGCGCAGCGCGTCGCAGACCTCCCCGACGGTGGCCCGCGCGGCCAGCGCCTCGCGCATCGGGTACAGCACGTTGTCCCCGCCCCCGGCGGCCCGGCGCAGCGCGTCCAGCGCCCGTCCCACCGCGGCGCCGTCCCGCGCCGCCCGCAGCCGCGCCAGCCGGCCGGCCTGCCGGGCCTCGATCGCCGGGTCCACCCGCAGCGGCCGGTACGGCTCCTCGGCCGCCGACTCCCCCGGCTCCAGCCGGAACCGGTTGACCCCGACCACCGTGCGCGCGCCCGTCTCGGTCTCCCGCTGGACGCGGTAGGCGCTGCGCTCGATCTCCGCCTTCTGGTAGCCGGCCTCGATCGCCGCCACCGCCCCGCCCAGTTCCTCGACCCTCGCCATCAGGCCGAGCGCGGCGTCCTCCACCTCGTCGGTCAGCGCCTCCACCGCGTAGGAGCCGGCGAACGGGTCGACGGTGGCGGTCACGTCGGTCTCGTGGGCGAGCACCTGCTGGGTGCGCAGGGCGAGCCGGGCGGCCTTCTCGCTAGGCAGCGCCAGCGCCTCGTCGAAGGAGTTGGTGTGCAGCGACTGGGTGCCGCCGAGCACCGCCGCGAGCGCCTGCACCGCGACCCGGACCAGGTTCACCTCGGGCTGCTGCGCGGTGAGCTGAACGCCCGCGGTCTGGGTGTGGAAGCGCAGCCGCTGCGAGCGCGGGTCGCGGGCGCCGAACTCCTCGCGCATCACCCGGGCCCAGATCCGGCGGGCGGCGCGGAACTTGGCGACCTCCTCCAGCAGAGTGCTGCGGGCCACGAAGAAGAAGGAGAGCCGGGGCGCGAAGTCGTCCACCGCGAGACCGGCGGCCAGCGCGGCGCGCACGTACGCGATCCCGTCGGCCAGGGTGAAGGCGATCTCCTGCGCGGGCGTCGCCCCGGCCTCGGCCATGTGGTACCCGGAGATCGAGATGGTGTTCCAGCGCGGGATCTCGGCGCGGCAGTACCGGAAGAGGTCGGCGACCAGCCGCAGTGAGGGCTGCGGCGGGAAGATGTAGGTGCCGCGGGCGATGTACTCCTTCAGCACGTCGTTCTGCACCGTGCCGGTGAGCCGGGCCGGCGGGACGCCCTGGGCCTCGCCGACCAGTTGGTAGAGCAGCAGCAGCACGGCGGCCGGGGCGTTGATGGTCATCGAGGTGGAGACCTCGCCGAGCGGGATGCCCGTGAACAGCTCGGACATGTCCTCCACGCTGTCGATCGCCACCCCGACCCGGCCGACCTCGCCGGCGGCGAGCGGGGCGTCCGAGTCGTAGCCCATCTGGGTGGGCAGGTCGAAGGCGACCGAGAGTCCGGTGGACCCGCCGGCGATCAGCGCCCGGTAGCGGGCGTTGGACTCGGCGGCGGTGCCGAAGCCGGCGTACTGGCGCATCGTCCACGGCCGGCCGGTGTACATGGTCGGGTGGATGCCCCGGGTGAACGGGTACTCCCCCGGGCGGCCGAGCCGCTCGTCCGGGTCCCGGCCGGCCAGGGCCTCGGGGCCGTACACCGGCGCGAACGGGAAGCCGGACTCGGTGCGGCGCGGTCCGGCGGGCGGTTCGGCGGTCATGGGGTCCTCCGCGGGGTTCGGCGGGTGGGTCCACTCCTCTCGCAATGTAGCGCCGAAGGCCTTGAGATGATCGGCTGAACCGACCGGGATATCTCAGGAGTGGCAATGACCGAGCAGAAGGTGGCCGTCGTCACCGGTGCGAGCGGCGGAATCGGCGCGGCGACCGCCCGCCGCCTCGCGGCCGAGGGCTTCGAGGTGGTGCTGACCGCCCGCCGGACCGAGCGGATCGAGGAGCTGGCCGAGGAGACCGGAGGCCGGGCGTACACCCTGGACGTCACCGACCGGGCCGCCGTGGACGCCTTCGCCGCGCGGGTCGGCCGGGTGGACGTGCTGGTGAACAACGCCGGCGGGGCGATCGGCGCGGAGAGCGTCGAGACCGGCGACCCGGCCGACTGGCTGGCCATGTACCAGGTCAACGTGCTCGGCGTGCTGCACATGACCCAGGCGCTGCTGCCGGCCCTGCGGGCGAGCGGCGACGGCACCGTCCTGGTGCTCTCCTCGACGGCCGCGCTGGCCGCGTACGAGGGCGGCGGCGGTTACGTGGCGGCCAAGCACGCGGCGCACACCATCGCCGCGACGCTCCGGCTGGAGCTGTGCGGGGAGCCGATCCGGGTGATCGAGATCGCCCCGGGCATGGTGAAGTCCGAGGGCTTCGCGGTGACCAGGTTCCGCGGCGACGAGGCGAAGGCCGCCGCGGTGTACGCGGGTGTCGCCGAGCCGCTCACCTCCGAGGACGTCGCCGACACCGTCGCCTGGGCGGTCACCCGGCCCCCGCACGTCAACATCGACCTGCTGGTGGTCCGGCCGCGCGCCCAGGCCGCCAACCACAAGGTGCACCGCGAACTCTGAGGCACCGACAGGCGCGGGCGGCGTCCGGACCGGGGTCAGTATCCGAACTGTCACCCGTGAGTGGTACATACGTGCGATGAAGACTCACCGGGCCACCCGCCCGCGCCTCCTGCTGGCCGCGTTCGCGGCCGGCGGCCTGCTCCTCGCGACCGCCTGCGAAGGAGACAAGGAGCCGGCCCAGGACCAGGCCGCCTCCGCGCCGTCGAGCGCCGCCACCACCGCCGCCGCCGCGGCCCCGACCGCGACGCCGACGCCCACCCCGACCGTGAAGCCCACCGGTGCCGACGACCCGGCGCTCAAGCCGTTCTACGGCCAGCAGATCACCTGGGCCGCGTGCCCGCCGGACGCCAAGGCGGCCGAGCAGAAGATCGACCTCTCCCTGATGAAGTGCGGCAAGCTGCACGTCCCGCTCGACTACGCCAACCCGGCGGGCGAGGCGATCGACCTCGCGCTGATCAAGAACCCGGCCGCCAAGCAGGACCAGAGGCTCGGCTCGCTGATGGTCAACCCGGGCGGCCCGGGCGGGTCCGGGGTCGAGATGGTCAAGTCCTTCGACAAGCAGTTCGAGGGCACCCTGCACAACCGCTTCGACATCGTCGGCTGGGACCCGCGCGGCACCGGCGAGAGCTCGCCGGTCGCCTGCCTGGACGACAAGCAGCGCGACGCGCTCAACGCCGAGGACGGCCCGCTCGACCCGGCCGCGGCGAAGGCCCTGTCGGACAAGCACGCCGCCGACTTCGCCGCCGCCTGCCAGGCCAGGTCCGGCAAGCTGCTGCCCTTCATCGGCACCCGCAACACCGCCCGCGACCTGGACGTGCTGCGCGCCGCCGTCGGCGACCGGAAGCTCAACTACCTCGGCATCTCCTACGGCACCTACATCGGCGCCGTCTACGCCGAGGAGTTCCCGAAGAACACCGGCCGGCTGGTCCTCGACGGCGCCGTCGACCCGGCCGCCGCCGAACTCGACCTCCAGGTCAACCAGGTGATCGGCTTCGAGAAGTCCTTCGAGCGCTTCGCCGTCGACTGCGTCAAGAACAACGCCGCCGAGTGCCCGCTCGGCAAGAGCGCCGACAAGGCCGCCAAGAAGGCCGCCGACTTCCTCGACGGGCTGCGCGACAAGCCCCTGCCCACCAAGGACGGCCGCAAGGTCGGCAGCAACCTCGGCTGGTCCGCGGTCATCCAGTTCCTCTACGGCGACGAGAAGGAGGCCTGGCAGGCCCTGCGCTTCACCCTCGCCGAGGCGATGCTGGGCGGTCAGGGCAACGCCCTCCTGGCGGTCGCCGACCAGGGCAACGGCCGGGACGAGAAGGGCCACTACAGCCCCGAGCAGGAGGCCCTCCGGGCGATCAGGTGCGCCGACAACGCCACCCCCGCCCCGTCCGCCGAGGCGGCGCAGCAGGCCGTCCAGAAGCTCCAGCGGGAGGCCCCGCTGCTGGCGAAGAGCATCACCGTCGAGGACGTCAGCGAGGGTTCCTGCGTCGGCTGGCCGTTCACGTCGCCCGAGACGCCGCACACCATCCGCGCCGAGGGCGCCGCGCCGATCCTCGTCGTCGGCACCACCGGCGACCCGGCCACCCCGTACACCTGGTCCGAGAAGATGGCGCAGGGCTTCGCCGGCGCGACGCTGCTGACCCGGGTGGGCGAGGGCCACGGCGCCTTCGGCTCGGGCAACGGCTGCATCGACGCCGCCTACGCCGCCTACCTGACCGAGGGCACGCTGCCGGCCGCCGGAACGAAGTGCTCGTGACGTTCCGTAGCCGATGAGGACGGGGAGGGCGCTGACACCGAGGTGTCAACGTCACAACTTGATAGCTCGTTCGGATGAAATCCGCGCGCGCCCTCCCCAACTGATGAGCGCTCAACTACCTTTGAGCCACAGCCGGACGGGCGATGGACGCCATTCCGCAGCCTCATACTTCACCTGGCTTCACCGCCGCGTCACCCGCCACTCCACCCGCCCCCATCACCGGCACCTTCCCGCCCTCACGAGGAGGACCAGCTGGCCAGCGACATTCCGTCACCGAGGCCCGACCCCCGGGACGAACCGACCCTCCTCGGGCTGCACCGTTTCAACGAGGCCGACGCCGGAGCCGTGGAGGAGGCCCTCCTGGCCTGCTGCGGCAGCCGCCGGTGGGCCCTGCGACTCACCGTGCACCGGCCCTACCCCGACATAGAGTCCCTGCTCGCCGCCGCCAGCGAGGCCTCGTACGACCTGCGTCCGGCCGACCTGGCCGAGGCGCTGGCGGACGAGAGCTGGATGCCGCAGCCGCTCCTGGGCATGCGCGCACCCGGCAGCCAGGCGGCGCACACCGCGCTGCGGGCCGCCCACGCCGCGTACGAGGCGCGGTTCGGCCACGTCTTCGTGGTCTGCCTGGAGGGCATCGACCCCGAGGAGATGCTCGACGCCGTCCTCGGCTCCATCCGCACCCGTCTCGCCAACGACCCCGACGAGGAGCGCCTGGTCGCCGCCGACGAGCTGCGCCGGATCGCCCTCACCCGCCTGGAACACCTGGTCGCCACCCATTCGAAGGCCGGGGCCCGCTGACACCGGGGCCCACCCGCACCGCGGTCAGCCCCGCTGGGCCGCCCGCAGCCTGGCCACCTGTCGCCGGACGACCCGCTCGTCCGGCGCGGGGGCCGGCTCGGCGCCGACGCCCACCGTGCTGAACACCACCAGCGCCGGACCGACCCTCGCGAGGACGGCGCGCTGCGCGAGCACCACCGCGCCCGATTCATTCGTCAGGGTGAAGCCCGTCGCCGCGTCGGCTCCCTCGATCGTGGGCGTGTCGTTCCGGCTCAGCCGGTGCCTGGCGCGGGTCACGCCCCTGCTCTTCTCCGCCGGCGGCGGCGGCGCCGTCGAGACGAACTCCGCGCACGGGCCGAACAGCCCCTCCAGCTCCGTCTGCAGCCGGGCCGCCCGGTCGCCCCG
>NZ_BAAAKJ010000371.1:0-2274 GCF_039527695.1 Kitasatospora putterlickiae | reverse complement strand
CTGGACGTCGCCGGGGCCGACCTCGGCGGCGGCGCTCTGGCCGAAGGAGTCGACGAGGGCGCGGCTGCCGCTGACCGAGGCGATCAGGAAGGCCACGCCGAGGGCGATGGCCGCGCCGCTGAGGGCGAGTCGGCGCAGCTGCCCGCGGAGGTCGGCGAGAGTGTGGCGGTAGGTGGTCATCGTTCCCGGTCCGTCGTCGGATGGCCGGCGTCCGGCCGGTCGTCGCTGGTCACCGGCACTGCGACCGGTGATCGACTTCGAGCCTAGGAGCCGGTCGGGCCCGTCCCGTCGGCGTGAGGTCGTGTTCATGATCGGACCGGGGACTGAACGCGGGAGCGGGCTTCTCCTCCTTGAGAGGTAGGCCGTCCCCGACCGATCCGGATGCCCCGGGGCGTCCCCACTCGTCCCATTGGTCACCGTGGTCCCATCGGCCAAGCTGGTCCAGACCATTGACGCTCGCCGTCGGGGCTACCTAGCATGATCGCGCCGCGGCGGCCATACGGGGGCCCGTCGCCGATCAGCCGAGCGCGCTACTCCCTCCCACCCCACGGGGCATGCGGCCGGACCATGTCCGAATACCGCCAGTCCCGCCGTGAGGCGAGTGCCGAGGAGTGTCATGCCCACGACCATCCGCGAGTTCGCCCACCAGCCGGGCGGGGCCACCGAGCCCGCGCCCACCACCGAGCCGGCGCCCACCACCGAGCCCGCACCGACCACCGAGTCCGCGCCCACCACCCTCACCGTCGGCCAGGAACGGCTCTGGTTCCTCGATCAGCTCGACCCCGGCGACCCCTCCTACAACATCCCGCTGGTGCTGCGCCTCACCGGCGAGCCGTCGACCGAAGCGCTGCGCGCCGCCCTCGACGGCGTGGTGGCCAGGCACGAGGCGCTGCGCACCCGCTTCCCCGCCGAGGACGGCCGGCCCGTCGCCGTCGTCGACGCTCCGGCACCCGTCCCGCTCGACCTCGCCGACCTGCGCGGACGGCCCGACGCCGAGGTGGCCGCCGCCCTCGCCGCCCGCGTCAACCGCGGCTTCGACCTCGCCGCCGGACCCCTGCTGCGCGCCGCCCTGCTGCGCACCGGCGAGTCGGAGCACGTGCTCTGCCTGGTGCTGCACCACATCGTCGCCGACGGCTGGAGCCTCGGCCTGCTGCGCACCGAACTCGCCGACCGCTACGCCGCCCACCGCGC
Organism: Kitasatospora putterlickiae; assembly: GCF_039527695.1. Lineage (NCBI taxonomy): Bacteria > Bacillati > Actinomycetota > Actinomycetes > Kitasatosporales > Streptomycetaceae > Kitasatospora > Kitasatospora putterlickiae. The sequence goes on along the minus strand of NZ_BAAAKJ010000371.1, from coordinate 1,083 downwards.
CGACGGCCGGCAGCCCGAACTGCCCGCCCCGCCCTCCTACGCCGCCCACGCCGCCGCCGAACGCGCCTGGCTCGCCGGACCCGAGGCCGCCGACGCGCTCGCCTACTGGCGCGAACGGCTCGCCGGCGCACCCGCCCTCGACCTGCCGCTGGACCGGCCCCGGCCCACCGAACCGGGCAGCGCGGGCGCCTTCCACACCCGGATCCTGCGCGGCCTCGGCCCCGAACTCGACGCCTTCGCCCGCGCCCGCCGGCTCACCCCGTTCATGGTGCTGGCCGCCGCCTACCAGGCCCTGCTGCACCGCTGCACCGGCCAGGACGACTTCTGCGTCGGCGTTCCCACCGCCGCCCGCACCACCGTCGACAGCGAACGGACCATCGGCTACTTCTCCTCCGCCCTCGTGCTGCGCGCCGACCTCGCCGGCGCCCCCACCTTCGACACCCTGCTGCGCCGGGTGCGCACCGACTGGCTCGGCGCGCTCGGCCACGGCCGGGTGCCGTTCGAACAGCTCGCCGAGGAGCTGCGCCCCGACCGCGACCCCGGGCGCACCCCGATCTTCCAGACCCTGCTCACCGTGCACACCCAGAGCGGCGGCGCCCTCGGCGAGCACGCCTTCGCCGACCTGCGCTGCGTCGAGACCGACGGCGGCCACACCGCCGCCAAGTTCGAGCTGGCCCTGGACGTCCGCCCGGACGGCGACGACCTGCACGCCGTCTTCGGCTACCGCACCGACCTGCTGGACGAGCCGTGGACCGTCCGGCTCGGCCGCCGCTTCGACACCCTGCTGCGTGCCGCGCTCGCCGCCCCGGACACGCCGGTGCACCTGCTGCCGCTGCTCGACGCCGAGGAACTCGCCGAGGCGGCGGGCGGATCGGCCGGACCCGCGCTGCCCGCGCACCCGGCGACCGTGCTCGACGCGATCGACCGGGCCGCCGCCGAGCAGCCGGACGCGCCCGCCCTCGAAGCACGGGAGGCGCGCCTCACCCGCGCGGAGCTCGCCGCGGCCTCGGGCGCCCTGGCCGCCCGCCTGGCGGCGGCCGGGGTGCGGCGCGGCGACCTGGTGGCGTTCCACCTGCCGCGCGG
>NZ_BAAAKJ010000370.1:0-6351 GCF_039527695.1 Kitasatospora putterlickiae | reverse complement strand
GCCGCACCAGCCTCGGCGGCGGCGCGGCCACCGCGTCGGACGGCGCGGGCGCCACCGCCTCCTCCCCCAGCAGGAACAACCCGTCCGCCAGCCCCACCGCGCCGTCCCGGAACGCCGGGTAGCCCGCGTACCGCCGCCGCACCCCGTCCGCCCCGTCCTCCGTCACCTCCGGCGGCGTGCCGTGCTCCGCCTCGTACGCGATCAGCTCGCACAGCGCGCCGTGCTTCCCGCCCGCCGCCAGCTCCAGCCGCACCCGGTCCGCCACCGCGAGCCGGTGGTACACCTCGTGGGCCGCGAACCGCCGGACGAGTTCGCCGACCCCGGCGCAGACCTCCTCCCGCACGCCCGCGTCGAGCGCCAGCAGGTCGGTCTGGAGCAGCTGCGGCACCTCCCACCCGAAGTGCCGGGCCTTGATCGCGTCCAGCTGCCCGCCGGGCTCGGCCAGTTCGGCGGCCACCCACTGCACCGCCGCGACGCCCCGGATCCGGTCCAGCGCCCCGGCCCGCTGGGTGACGTTGCCCCGGTCCTCGCGCAGCACCAGGAAGTAGTGGTCGTAGTCGGCGAGCACCGAGATCCGGCGGGCCCGCAGCAGGGCGGCGAGGGTGAAGGGCTGGTCGGAGTAGACCTTCAGCTCCTCCTTGCGGGCCAGGTTGTGCCGCCGGACGAGGTCCAGCCGGAACAGCTTGGTGTCGGCGAGCGCCCAGGCCAGCGCGGAGTCCTCGAAGCCGACCGAGGCTGCGGTGGCGTCGAAGATGCCCTGCGGGACGAGCCGCCCGTTCACCCCGACCTGCTTGGGGATCAGCACGTCCGACTCCCAGGTGTCGGCGGCGGTCACCATCCGCTCCAGCGCCTCGTCGCCGAGCCAGTCGTCGGCGCCGAGGAAGAGCACGTACCGGCCGCGGGCCAGCGCCAGGCCGCGGTTGGTCGGGGCGGCCGGGCCGCCGGAGTTGGCCTGGTGGACCACCTGGAACAGCCCGGGGTGGCGCTGCGCGTACGCGTCGAGCAGCGCGCCGCCGCCATCCGTGGAGCCGTCGTCGACCGCGACCACCTCCATGCGCGCGTGCCCGATGCTCTGCCGGACCAGGGAGTCCAGACAGGCGGTCAGGTACGGCATGGTGTTGTAGACCGCGATCACCACGGTCACATCGGGAACGGTCATCGGGCGCTGCCCTCCGGTGCGCGGCTCGCCAGGACGGTGCCCGGTGCCGCGCCGCCCGCGGAACGGGGCGGGCGGCGCGGCGCCGGGCGATGAAACGGTCAACTAGGCGGCGCGGCACGGGGTCACGTTCGCCACCCGCACGAGCGAGCGGCCCCGGACCCCCGTTCCCCGGTCGAACGGTCAGCCGATGGCGACCTCCGCGTACATCCGGGCGATCACGTCCTCGATCGCGGGCTCGCGCACCGAGAGGTCGACCAGCGGGTAGCGGGCCGCGACGGCCGCCACCACCGGGGCGGCGCTCTGCTGGGCCGGGAAGGCCAGCCACTGGCGCGGGCCCTCGACCCGGACCACCCGGGTGCCGGGCACCTCGATCGGCGGGCGCTCGTCGGCCAGGTCGACCACCAGGGTCCGCTCGCTGTCGCCGACCGCGTGCAGGCCGTCGAGGCCGCCGTCGTAGACGACCCGGCCGTGGTCGATCACCATGACCCGGTCGCAGAGCTGCTCGATGTCGGTGAGGTCGTGCGTGGTGAGCAGCACCGTGGTGCCGCGGTCGCGGTTGACCTCGCGCAGGAACTCGCGCACCTTGCCCTTGCTGACCACGTCCAGGCCGATGGTCGGCTCGTCCAGGTAGAGCACGGCCGGGTCGTGCAGCAGGGCGGCGGCGAGGTCGCCGCGCATCCGCTGGCCGAGCGAGAGCTGGCGCACGGGCGTGTCGAGCAGCGCGCCGAGGTCGAGCAGTTCGACGCAGCGTTCCAGGTTGACGCGATATCGGTGTTCGGGGATCCGGTAGAGCCTGCGGGCGAGTTCGTAGGAGTCGCGCAGGGGGAGGTCCCACCACAGGGTGGTGCGCTGCCCGAAGACGACGCCGATCCGGCGGGCCAGCGCGACGCGTTCGCGGGCCGGGTCGACACCGGCGACGCGCAGCCGCCCGGCGCTGGGGACGAGGATGCCGGTGAGCATCTTGATGGTGGTGGACTTGCCGGCGCCGTTGGGGCCGATGTAGCCGACGCACTCGCCGGCCCCGACGGTGAAGGTCAGTCCGTCGACGGCGCGCACCTCGCGCTTCTCCCGCTTCAGCCGGCCGGCCTTGGCGCGGACGGTGAAGGTGCGGCGGACGTCGTCGAGCTCGATCAGTGCCATGGGTCTTTTCCTTGGACGGACGGACGGGGGGTCAGCTGCCGGCGCCGCGGTAGGCGCGCAGCCCGGCGCGCCAGACCAGTCCGGCGGCGGCCAGGCTCAGTACGGCGGCCAGCGGCGAGGCGAACCGGAAGGCGGCGGGCAGGCCCAGCGGGTCGGGCTTGTCGAGGATCCGCAGCGCAGGCAGCCAGTTGACGAAGGCCAACGGCACGCCGAAGACGGTGCCGGCGACCAGTTCCTTGGCGAACACGGTCGGCGGGTACTGCAGCACGGTCGCGCCGCCGTAGGTGAAGGAGTGGTGCAGCTGCCCGGACTCGCCCCACCAGAACTGCAGGCTGGCGAAGGCGATGAAGACCGCCGCGAAGATGAGGGTGCCGCAGAGCAGCAGCACGGGCACCAGCAGCACCCGGTCCCAGGTCCAGTGGACGTCCAGCACGAACAGCGACCAGCCCAGCACGGCCGCCGCCTGCGCGGGCCGTCCGATCCGGCGCAGCGAGAACCGCTCGGCGCAGACCTGGGCGAGCGCGGGTGCCGGCCGCACCAGCATGGTGTCCAGGGTGCCGGTGCGGATCCGCTCGCCGAGGGCGTCGATGGAGCCGACGAACAGGTTGGCCGTGCCGAGGGCGAAGGCGGAGGTGCCGTAGAGGAAGCCGAGTTCGGGCAGGGTCCAGTCGCCGAGGCTGTCGGTGTGCTGGAACATCAGGATGATCACGAAGAAGTCGAGGAAGGTGATGACGACGTTGGCGAAGGTCATCATCGCGAACGACGCCCGGTAGGACATCAGCGCCCTGGTCCACATGGCGGCGGTGAGCCACCAGGAGCGCAGCGCCCACGCCGTCCGGGCGGACAGCGGTTCACGGGGAGCCAGCAGCTCAGCCACCCTGGACCACCACCTTGCGGGTGGCGAGCAGCTGGACCAGCCGCCCCGCCGCGAGCAGCACCAGCGCCCAGGCCAGCTGGAAACCCAGCGCGCCGAGCACCCCGGCGCCGGTGACGCGCTCCAGGAAGACGTCGGTCGGCACCTTCACCAGCGCCGCCCAGGGCAGCACCGGGGCGAGATCGCCGAGCCAGCCGGGGAAGAGCGCGAGTGGCAGCAGCAACCCGGAGAGGAAGATCGACAGCATCACCACCAGGGTCCGCACCCCCTCCGTGTCGTGCAGCCAGAAGCCGGTGAGCGAGACGAGGAACCGCACGCCGAAGCTGACCACCAGCGCGAGCAGCACCGCCAGCAGGAAGAACACCCAGGTCAGCGGGCGTTCGGGCATCCGGGTATGGAAGGCCAGGGCGCCGACCAGCAGGGGCGGCACGCCCCGGGCGAACAGGTCGAAGGCGGCCCGGCCGAGGTCGGTGGCCAGCCACCAGCCCTGGAAGTCCACCGGGCGGTAGAGGTCGATGGCGATGTCGCCGCTGCGGAACCGCTCCTGGACGTCGTCCTGGAAGCCGCCGCCCATCACGGCCACCGTCACCAGCAGCGCCTGGCTGATCCAGATGTAGGTGACGGCGGCGCTCTCGTCGTAGCCGCCGAGGCCGGGGCGGGCCCGCCAGAGGGCGAGGAAGGTGTAGGCGAGGATGAAGCCGAAGACGGTGTTGGTGAAGGCGCCGGCCAGGGTGGCGGTCCGGTACGTGGAGAAGCGGCGGAAGGCGCCGCGGGCGACCGCGGCGTACAGGCTCAGGGCGGCGCGCGCGCCGCCGGGATCGGGAGGACGGAGCTCGGCCCGCGACGGCCCAAGCTTCTGCATATTGTCTCCTTATCGACAAATGGCGGCACAGGGAGACCCCTGGCCGCGAGCGGGCATGCCGGACCGGCCCCGCCCACTCTCCCCCGGGGGTCCCGGGCGGGCGACGCTGTGACGGGCCGAAACCCAAACCTGCCGCGCTATCTGGTTTGCACCTTTCACCGTACTGCGGACGCGTCACGTCCGCACCCGGTTTTTCACCACCCGACCGGAGTCACCCGGGAAGCTGATCCGCAGTCAAATAGCACATAATCTCCGCATGACCGCACGCACCAGCCGCCAGGCCAGACGGGCCGCCCGCCGCGAGGCACGCCGCGCCCTGCCGCTCTGGCGACGACTGCTGCCCACCTGGCGGGTCACCCTCGGCGCCGTGCTCACCGCGGCGCTGCTCGCCGTCGGCGCCTTCGCCGTGCTCTACGTCATCGTGCCGCTGCCCGACCCCAACGCCCAGGCCGTCGCCCAGAGCAACATCTACCTCTACGCCGACGGCGTCACCGAGATCGCCCGCACCGGGGCCGTCAACCGCACCGACGTCACCATCGACAAGGTCCCGGTCGCCACCCGGCAGGCCGTCGTCTCCGCCGAGGACCGCACCTTCTACCAGAACCGCGGAATCGACCTGAAGGGCATGGTCCGGGCCGGCTGGAACACCCTGACCGGCCAGGGCCTGCAAGGCGGCTCCACCATCACCCAGCAGTACGTCAAGAACTACTACCTCACCCAGAGCCAGACCATCGAGCGCAAGGGCCGCGAACTCCTCATCGCCCTCAAGGTCGACCAGCAGCGCGGCAAGGACGAGATCCTCGCCGGCTACCTGAACACCAGCTACTTCGGCCGCGGCGCCTACGGCATCCAGAGCGCCGCCCGCGCCTACTACGGCGTCGACGTCACCGAACTGACCCTCCCGCAGAGCGCCTACCTCGCCGCCCTGCTCCAGGCGCCCAGCGCCTACGACGTCAAGACCGCCACCCCCGCCAACCGCGCCAGGGCCGTCGCCCGCTGGAACCACACCCTCGACGGCATGGTCCAGCTCGGCTTCCTCAGCGCCACCGAACGCGCCGGCCTCGCCTTCCCCGACCCGACCGACCCGCAGCCCGCCAGCGGCCTCGCCGGCCAGGCCGGCTACCTGGTCGGCGTCGCCGACGAGTACCTGGTCGGCAGCGGCATCCTCGACAGCGCCACCCTCAAGGCCGGCGGCTGGCGCATCACCACCACCTTCGACCAGGGCAAGCAGGACGCCTTCGCGCGCGCCGTCCACGACGAGCTCACCGACGAACTCGACCCCGACGCCCGGCCCGACACCGACACCGACGTCCGGGTCGCCGGCGCCTCCGTCGAACCCGCCACCGGCCGCGTGGTCGCCGTCTACGGCGGACCCGACTACGCCGAACAGCCCTACAACGACGCGCTGCGCCAGGACAACCAGATCGGCTCCACCTTCAAGCCCATCGACCTCGCCGCCGGCCTCACCTCCCACCGCAGCAGCGGGGACGGCCATCCGATCACCACCGAGACCCGCTACGACGGCACCAGCGAACGCCCCGTCACCGACGGCCCCACCCCCTACGCGCCGCCCAACGAGGACGACCTCGACTACGGCCCCATCACCCTGCGCCAGGCCATGGTCAAATCCGTCAACTCGGTGTACGCGCAGGTCGGCGTGGACGCCGGGCTCGACCACGTCCGGGAGACCGCCCTCCGGCTCGGCATCCCCGACGACGTCCCCGGCATGGACCCGGCCAACACCTCGATGACCCTCGGCACCGCCACCCCCAGCGCCCTCGACCTGGCCGGCGTCTACGCCGCCCTCGCCAACCACGGCGAGGCCCACCGGCCCTGGTCGGTGGCCGGACTCGAACGGGTCAACCCCGGAACCGGCCCCGTCGACCCGCCCCACCTGCCCGGGCACCACGCCACCGGCGCCCTCGACCGGGGCACCGCCGACGCCGTCACCGACGTCCTGCGCGAGGTCGTCAGCCCCCGCGGCACCGGCGCCGCCGCCCTCGGCCTCGGCCGGCCCGCCGCCGGCAAGACCGGCACCACCGACGCCAACCTCTCCGCCTGGTTCGCCGGCTACACCCCCGAACTCGCCACCACCGTCGGCCTCTTCCGGGAGAACCCGAAGACCCACGCCAAGGAACCGCTGGCCGGCACCGCCGGCTACGCCCGGATCAACGGCGGCGCCTTCCCCACCCGGATCTGGACCGCCTACATGGGCGAGGCCCTGGAAGGCACCGCCGTCCAGGACTTCGAGCTCGAACCCGGCGCGGGCAACGGCCGACCCGCCACCGGCGGCCCGACCGCCACCCCGACCGCCAC
>NZ_BAAAKJ010000369.1:4356-4601 GCF_039527695.1 Kitasatospora putterlickiae | reverse complement strand
CTGCGCGGCCGCGGCCTGCTGGGCGGCGACGTCCTGCGGCTGGCCCTGGCCCGGCTGGCCGGCCTGCGGGGCCGGGTAACCGTAGCCGCCGGGCTGGCCGGCGAACGCGGGGGACTGCGCCTGGTGCGGGTCCTGGCCCGGGCCCGGGTAGCCGTAGTGGCCCGGCTGACCCGGCTGGCCGGGCTGACCCGCGGCCGGGCGGTACCCGTCACCGGGACCGGCCCGGCGACGGCGCGGGCACTCCT
>NZ_BAAAKJ010000369.1:2816-4289 GCF_039527695.1 Kitasatospora putterlickiae | reverse complement strand
GGGCGGTCGGCGACCAGCGGGGTCTTGAGCACGGGGATCAGCTGGCCGCCGGCGGCTGCGCCGGCCAGCACGATCAGCGCGACGACGGCGAGCCAGGCGCCGATGCCGTGGTCGATGCCCTCCAGGCCGCCGCCGAGCGACCACAGCGAGGCCCAGAGCGCGGCCACCGCGAAGGCGATGCCCCACTGGTCCAGGCGCAGGCCGAGGATCTGACGGTTCGCGGCCGCCTGTCCCTGGAAGCGCTGGACCAGGATCAGGGCGGCGGCGAGGATGCCGAGCAGGAAGACCGAGGGCAGGACGGGGAACAGGACGCTGTCCCAGGCGTTCGTCGAGTTGTCGCCGCAGTACTTGCTCTTGCAGTCGACGGTCCAGTACGGCAGGAAGGAGGCGATGAAGAGCAGGACGGCCGCACCTGCGACGGCGGCGTCTCCCTTGGTGAGAGCGCGCAGATTCACTAACGTTCCCCTCGTTGGTGTGTCGTGGTCGGCGGTTTTCGGTTTCGGCGCTCGGCCGGTGGTGTCGGCGCCCGCCCGGCCTGCTGACCGGCCGGAAAACCCCGAACGGACCAGAAGCCTAGGGCCAACGGCCACGCGGGTGCACGGCAGGGCACGGCAATGGGGCGAAGTCGTTGCAAACCGCGCGGTTCCGGCCGGGTGATTCCGGCGTGGTTTCCGGCCTCGGCCGCTGGGCTCCGCCGGGCTCCGCCGGGCTCCTACCGGGTGGTCAGGAACGCCGTCAGCCCGTCGGCGATCCCCTGGGCGGCCTGCTGGCGCCACTGAGGATCCGTCATTCGGCGGGCGTCCGCCGGGTTGCGCATGTTACCGCACTCGATGAACACCTTGGGCACGGTCGAGAGGTTGAGCCCGCCGAGGTCGGAGCGGGTGTCCAGACCCTGGCTCGCGGTGTAGTCGGCGTAGGGCTCGCCGGTCGCCGCGTGGAAGTTCTCGCGCAGCAGGAGGCCGAGCCGGTGTGAGGGGTCGACGATCGCCGAGGTGTTCGCCTTCCCCGCGACCACCTTGGCGGGCATGATCACGTGGAACCCGCTGCCGCTCGCCGGACCGCCGTCGCCGTGCACCGAGACCGCCGCGTCGGCGTGGGCGGCGTTGCCGATCCGGGCGCGCTCGTCGATGCACGGACCCCAGGGGCGGTCGCCGTCGTGGACCAGCACCACGGTGGCGCCCCGGGCGGCGAGGATCGCGCGGGTCCGGCGGACCACGTCGAGCGAGTACTCGGCCTCGGTGTAGCCGGCGTTGGTGGAGGTGCCGGTGGTGTCGCACTCCTTGCGGGCGCTGCCGATGTCGACCTTGCGGTTGATCTCGGCGGTGTGGGCGGAGCTCGCGGTGTTGTGGCCGGGGTCGAGCAGGACGGTGCGGCCGGCGAGGGTGGTGGCCGGGGCCGCGGCGTGGGTGGTGGTGCCGGCGTCGGAAGCGGTGCTGGTAGGGGTGGGGTCGGGCGTGGCGGTGGCCGTCGCGG
>NZ_BAAAKJ010000369.1:0-2803 GCF_039527695.1 Kitasatospora putterlickiae | reverse complement strand
GGGGGAGGTGGCGGCCGGGGAGGTGGCGGCCGGGGCGGTGGGCGGCGGCGCGGCGCCGGGGATGCCCCGGTCCGGACTGCCGACGGCCTGCCAGCCCAGCCAGCCGGCCAGGCCGAGCGGCGCGAGGACGCCGACCACGGTCACGGTGCGCAGCAGCGCGGAGCGGCGGCGGCGCGGGCCCGGGGCGGCTTCGCCGGGGGCGCCGTCTCCGTCTTCGGGGCCGCCCTGGGGGGCCTCGGCGTCGATCGGGCCCAGCGGCTCGAACGAGTCGAACGGCTGGGCGGGTTCGTACGGCTGGGCGGGTTCGTACGGCTCGGCGGGCTCGGCCGGGTGGCGGGTGGTGCGCGTCACGGGTGCGTCAGATCCGGTCCTGGGTGCGGGCGGTGAATCCGAACTGGTCGGCGATCGTCTTCCACTTCGCCACGAAGTCCTTCTTCGCCTGGGTGGCCTGCGGGTTGAGCTCGTCGGCGCGCTTCTTGTCGGCGGTGTTCGGGGCGCTGCCCGAGCAGCCCTGGTTGGCGACCGTCCGGGCCCAGCTCGCGTACGCCCGGTCGATGTCGGCGGACAGCTGCCAGGCGGACTTCAGCGACTTTACGGCCTCCGCGCCGCCCGGCAGGTCGGTGACACTCAGGGTGGCCAGCTTGGTGAGGAGCTGGTCGCGCTGCTTGGCGCCGCTGTCGAAGACCTGCGCGGCGGTTTCGATCTCGGGCTTGGCCGGGCAGCTGTTCACCTTGGCGACCGCGTTGCCGATCGGGGCCTTGGCGCTCTCGCCCTGGGTGAGCAGCTCGTCCAGCGCCTTGGCCTGGGACTGCGCGTTGGGGCCGCCGACGGTCGCGGTCGGGCTGGGCGTCGCGCTCGCCGCCGCGGTGTCGGAGGCGGCCGGGGTCGGCGCACCGGCCGAACCGTTGGGGGCTGGTGCCGGGGGCGGGTTCCCGGACGCGTCGGCGCTGCCGGTGGCGGCGGCGGACGGGGTGGCCGAGCCGGCCTGGTCGGTGTCGGGGCCCTTGTCCCGGACCGCCCAGAGGATGCCGCCGCCCAGGGCGAGGACGAAGAGCAGGGCGAAGGCGATCAGCAGCGGCGCGCGCCTTCCGGTGGAGCCTCCCTCGTCGTCGGGCTCCGTGTAGCCGGTCGGATAGTCGTGCTGGGGGTAGTCGTGCTGCGGGTAGTCGTGGGAGGGGTGGCCGTAGCCCGGTTGAGCGGGGCCGGGCTGGTAGTGGCCGGGGTGGCCGTACGGGGCCTGGGCGCCGTAGCCCTGCTGGGGCTGGGGCGGGAACACGGGCTGCTGCTGCTGCGGCTGCTGAGGGTGGTGCGGCGTGCCGTAGGACGGGCCGGCGTTCGGGGCGGCCTGCGGGAACGCCGGGGCGGTACGGGGCGGCAGCGAGCCGGGGGCGGCGGGCTGCGGCGGCACCGGCTGCGGGATGACGGCCGTCGGCGCGTCGTCGGCGGGCGGTCCGGAAGGCGGTCCGGAAGGCGGGCCGGCCGGTGACCGCGAGGGGCGCGGCGGTGCGGCGGGGGAGGTCGGCGGTGCGGCGGGGGGCTGCTGGGGGCCGCGTACCCAGCCGCCCGCGCCGCCCCGGGCGGTCGGGTCCCAGACCGCCGGAGCGGTGTTCTGCTGGTCCGTCATCTGTGCTGGCCCCCACGGTCGGCCCGGGTGCGCTCCGCCCGGATGCTCTGCTGGTGTCCTGCGGCCGTGCCGCGATCGCGGGCGTCCGCGACCGCGCGGACACCGTACCGTTCGCGCCCCCGCCCGACAGCCTCGGCACGACGTTAGAGCATCCGTGATCGTCCGTGGGCGCGGTCGGCGGATTCCGGACACCCTGGACGGTGCCGGGCCGGCGCGTGGGTGCACGGCTCAGGCGGCGCGGCGGCGCAGGACGCGCAGCGAACCTGTCACCGAGACCTCCTCGAAGCCCTCGTCCAGAGCCCGCAGGTACACCCGGTAGGGCGCCTGGCCGCCGTCGGAGGGGTCGGGGAAGACGTCGTGGACCACCAGCAGGCCCTCGGGCGCCAGGTGCGGCGCCCAGCCCTCGTAGTCGGCGGTGGCGTGTTCGTCGGTGTGGCCGCCGTCGATGAAGACCAGGGCGAGCCGGCCGCCCCACAGGGCCGCGATCTGCGGCGAGCGGCCGACCAGGGCGACCACGTGCTCCTCCAGACCCGCCGCGTGCAGGGTGCGGCGGAACCGGGGGAGGGTGTCCATCCGGCCGACCTCCGGGTCGACCAGCGTCGGGTCGTGGTACTCCCAGCCGGGCTGCTGCTCCTCGGAGCCGCGGTGGTGGTCGACGGTCAGCGCGACGGTGCCGGCCTCCCGGGCGGCGGCGGCCAGCAGGATCGCGGAGCGGCCGCAGTAGGTGCCGATCTCCAGCACGGGCAGCCCGCCGGTCCGGTGCGCGGCGGTCACGGCGGCGGCGTACAGCGCGAGGCCCTCGTCGACGGGCATGAACCCGGTCGCGCCGTCGAACGCGGCCAGCACCTCGGGCCGGGGACGCGTGTTCTCCAGGCGGTCGGACATGGTGCTGCTCCTCGACGGGGGTGCCAGTGTGCTCCTGCTCGCCGTCGGACCCTACTCGACGGTACGCCCGCGCCCTACCTGTGCCCCACGCTCGCCCTCCGGCGCGGGCCGCCCCCGCCCCTCCACCCGAACCCCGTGCCCACGCTCGCTCCCCGCCAGCCCGCCCCCGTCCCTTCGCGCGAACCCGGCGTCCCACGCTCGCCCCCGGCGCGGGCCTCCCCCGTCCCCGCCCCCTCACCCCAACCCCACGCCCCGCAGCCCGCTCCCTCGCCCGCCCGCTCCCGAGCCCCCCTT
>NZ_BAAAKJ010000368.1:10315-10759 GCF_039527695.1 Kitasatospora putterlickiae | reverse complement strand
CGGCGCCGCCGAAGGCACAGCCCACCAAGCCCGCCGCTCCGGCCACCACCCCCAAGCCGCAGCCGACGCCCGCCAAGGCCGAGCCGCAGCCCAAGGTCACCACCGCCCAGCCGCCGACCGACCCCGACCCGGCGCCCGCCGAGACCAAGGCCGCGGCGGCCACCGGTGACTGCGAGATCAAGTCGAACGCCGGCAACTGCTACAAGGCCGGCCAGTTCTGCCGCAACGACGACCTCGGCAAGAGCACCCACGAGGCGAGCGGCCGGGTGATCACCTGCCGGATGGTCAGCGGCAAGCCGCACTGGCAGGCGTGAGCCCGCCACCGGACCGGCACGGCTCAGGGCGACTCGGCGAGCGTGCTCCAGAACATCCGCTCGTACGCCTGTAGCAGCCGGCCGTACTCGCGGGCGGCGTCGAGGTCCGGACCGGCGGTGACCCCCGCCG
>NZ_BAAAKJ010000368.1:7319-10293 GCF_039527695.1 Kitasatospora putterlickiae | reverse complement strand
GCCGCCCGCTCCAGCGCCGTCGCGGGCTCCGCGAAGAAGTCGAAGAACGCGCACGCCTCGTCCCCGAACCCGTGGAACCGGCGCAGCGCCCCGGCCAGCGACGCGCAGTAGCCGCCCCAGGCCGCGAAGTTGGCCACCAGCGCCGCCGCCACGGCCGGCGGACGTCCGTTCAAGGCCAGCCAGGCCAGGTACGACGGATAGGCCTGGCAACCCGGCAGCGGCCCCCCGGAGGCGGCCGGTCCGCAGGCCGCCGCCAGCGCGGGCAGCGTACGCAGCGCGGCGCTCTCGCCCTCCGCCAGCCCCGCGAACCACGCGCCCAACGGCCCGTCCGCGCACCGGGTGGCGAGCAGCAGCAGGCTGCGCCGGTCGGAGGCGATGATCCGCTCCTGCTGCGCCGCCAGCTCGGCGAGCACCGCGAGCCGCCCCCGCCCCGCCGCGAACTCCGCGACCACGGCGGGCCCCTCCTCGCCCGGTGGGGTCAACTCCGCCCGGAGCGCGCGCAATCGCCGCTCCGCTGCGAGAGCCTGCTGCTCCGGCTGATCCGCCTGGTCGGTCGGCATGTACGGCCTCCGCATCACTGGTCCGGCCCCCGGCTCCATTCCTACCCCGCCGCCCCCGCCCCGTCCCGGGGCACGCCGGGACCGGCACGGGCGCGATGGACCGGTTTCCCGGCCGGTGGACCATCAGGGGCCGGTGAGCCCGTCACCAGGGCGCTGTTCCACCGTCGTCGAATGAACGCGCCGGTCCACGCTGGTGGGGGCGGACGCCCCGGGGCGGCATCGCGTTGGTGACGCGGATGACCCTCCTCGCCGCGTGCGTCGGCAACCCGGCGAACCCGTGCGGACCTAGCCGTTGGCCAGGGCGCGGCCCAGGAGGGGAAGCAAGCGGTCCCAGTGGCGCTTCAGCCCGGAGGCGCTGAAGGCGTCGGTGTCGGACATGGTGAAGCCGTGGACGGTGCCGGGGTAGATCTCGGAGGTGTAGCCGACACCTGCCGCGTCCAGGACCTGGTTGAGCTCGTCGAGGGCCTCGGGCGTCAAGTCGCTCTCGGCGTGGCCGAAGTGGACCTCGGCGGTGAGCTTCGAGAGGCTGTCGGGTCCGTCGGCTCCCACCGGGCCGTGGAATGAGGCGAGGGCGGCGACCTGACCGGGGTGGGCCGCGGCGGTGCGCACCGCCGCGAGGCCGCCGATGCAGTAGCCGGTCACCGCCACCGGCCCGGCGCTGACCTCGGGCTGAGCCGTGAGGAACCTGAGATAGGCGTCGGCGTCGCTCAGGACACGTTCGGCGGTGTGCGCCTCGATCAAGGGCATCAGCCGGGCGAAGACCGCGGGCCGGACCTCTTCTCCAAGGCGGTCGGGCAGCTCGATCACCGGGGCGGGGCCGTGCCGGTAGAAGAGATTGGGGACGAGCACGTAGTACCCGTGCCCGGCCAGTTCGCGGGCCATCTCCCGCAGCACGGGCCGGATCCCCAGGCCGTCCGCGTACATCAGCACCCCTGGGTGCCGCTCACCGTGGTCGGGGAACGCGGCGAAGGCGTCGGCCTGGCCGTCCGCCGTGGGAATCCGCAGCGTCTTGATGGGCATGAATCCTCCTGTCGTGGTTGATGCGCCGAACCGGCTCAGTCGTGGAGGGTGACGTCGGGCATGGGGCGGCCGGTGGCGTCGAAGAGGGGGGTTCCGCAGTCGCAGTGCTCGTCGGCCAGGGTCTCGGTGGGCGGGAGCTCCCAGACCAGCATCGCGGAGCAGCCGGGGCAGGTGAGGCTGACCAGGGTCTCCTCCCGTTCCGTGCCCCAGGCGCGCACCGGGAGGTCCTCGTGGGTCAGCCCGGTCAGCCCGGTCAGCCCGGTCGGTTCGGCCGGTTCGGCCGGGTCGAGTCCGGCGGTTCGGGTGACCAGGACCTCGTAGCCGTCGGTGCCGCTGTCCCACACCGCGAGCGTGCAGCCGAGGCCGGACAGGACGGTGGAGAGGTGGTCGAGTTGGCGGACCGGGAGGTCGCCTCGGCGCAGGGCCGGGTCGGCTTCGGCGGTCTGCTGGACGGCGGTGGTGTCGATGCCGGTCGGCGGTATCCCGAAGGCCCGGACACGGCCGGCCACGAACTCGGCCAGCTGGCCCGGGTGGTCCTCGCCGGTCCAGTCCATCGTGAACATCACACCGTCGACCCGGACCCCCCGGGCGCGCTCGTCGGGGGTCAGGACCAGCTCTTCCAGTTCTGTCATGGCGAGCACGCTACCAACGGGGTGTGACGTCCTCCCGGTGTGCTCCTCCCGCCGGGCCGACCAGGCCGGATTCGTAGGCGAGGATCACCAGGTGGACGCGGTCGCGGGCGGCGAGCTTGGTGAGGAGGCGGGTCATGTAGGTCTTCACGGTGGCCGTGCTGAGGACGAGTTCGGCGGCGATCTCGGTGTTGGACAGGCCGCGGCCGACGAGGGTGAGGATCTCGCGTTCGCGGTCGGTGATGCCGGTGAGGCGGCCGGTCGGAGGCGAGGCAGGGGCAGCGGCCGGGGGCGCGGGGGCGGGGCGGGCGGCGAACTCGGCGATCAGGCGGCGGGTGACGCCGGGGGCGATGAGGGCGTCGCCGGCGGCGACCACGCGGATCGCGGCGAGGATGTCGTCCAGGGCCATGTCCTTGACGAGGAAGCCGGAGGCCCCGGCGCGCAGGGCGGCGTGCACGTTCTCGTCCTCGTCGAAGGTGGTGAGCACGACGACCCGGGCCGCGCCCGGCGCGGCGGTCACCCGGCGGGTGGCCTCGATGCCGTCGAGCACGGGCATCCGCAGGTCCATCACCACCACGTCGGGCCGCAGTTCCCCGGCGAGCCGGACGGCCTCGGCGCCGGTGGCGGCCTCGCCGACCACCTCCAGGTCGGGTGCCTCGGTGATGACCATCTCCAGGGCGGCGCGGACGAGCGGCTGGTCGTCGGCGAGGAGGACGCGGACGGTGGGCGTCATCGCGTGGCCCCCTCGCCGACCGGCACCCGGGC
>NZ_BAAAKJ010000368.1:6237-7306 GCF_039527695.1 Kitasatospora putterlickiae | reverse complement strand
CAGGGCGGCGACCCGGAAGCCGCCGCCGGGGCACGGCGCCGCGGCGAACTCGCCGTGCAGCAGCGCGACGCGTTCGCGCAGGCCGGCCAGGCCGAAGCCCGCGCCGGGGGCGGTGGTGCCGTGGCCCCGGCCCCGGTCGGTGACCTCGATGGCGAGCTCGGTCGGCCGGTGGTCGAGGACGATCCGGCAGGACGGGGCGGCGGCGTGGCGGACCACGTTGGCGACGGACTCCTGGATGATCCGGAAGGCCGCCAGGTCGATCTCGGCGGGCAGCGGCCGCCGTTCGCCGTGCCACCGGACGTCGACCCGTACGCCGGCGGCCGTGGTGACGGAGGTCAGCCGGTCGAGGTCGGCCAGGCCGGGCGGACGGAGGAGGGCGGTCGCGGGTTCGGCGGAGCCGGGGTCGTCGGCCTGGCGCAGCGCGCCGAGCATCCGGCGCAGCCCGGCCAGCGTCTCCCGTCCGGCGGACTCGATCTCGCCGAGCGCCTCGCGCGCCCGGTCCGGCCGGGTGTCGATGACCCGCCGGGCCGCGCCCGCCTGCAGGGCGACGATGCCGATGCTGTGCGCCACCGTGTCGTGCATCTCGCGGGCGATCCGCAGCCGCTCGGCGGTGACCGCCTGGCTCGCCGCGCGGGCGCTCAACGCCTCGGCGTGCTCCCGGGACCGGTGCGCGGAGCGGCCCACCAGCCAGGCGATCACGGCGATCAGCACGCCCGCGTCGTTGGCGCCGATCCGGGTGCCGGTGAGCAGCAGGCCGCCGCCGAGGGCGGGGGAGAGGATCAGATGGAGGATCAGCAGGCCGAGCACCATGGTGAGCGCGGCGCGCGAGGTCCGGCGCGGTTCGGCGGCCGTGACCAGGCACAGCGCGGTGGCGACCGCGAGCAGCGCGGTCGGCGGCAGTTCGAGCTCCCAGCGCCAGGCCTTGGTCTGCGCCACGGTGGCGGCGAGCAGCAGGGCGACGGCCGTCCGGGGCCGGCGGCGCAGCAGGGCGGCGGCGAGGAACGCGACGGGGGTGGTGAACGCGGCGGCGGCCCAGTCCTGGTGGACGACCGGGACGAGGTCGCCGGGA
>NZ_BAAAKJ010000368.1:0-6229 GCF_039527695.1 Kitasatospora putterlickiae | reverse complement strand
GCGGGCGCCGGCGACGAGCGACGGGTGGAGCAGCGAGACGCACCACGCCAGCGCCGTCCAGCCGCCGGGCGGCACCCGCCGGAGCCGGGGCGGGAGGAGCGGCGGGGACGGGGGTGTCGCGGACATGCGGTGATCGTAGCGAGGCGGCGCGCGGCGCGGCATCGGACCACGGGTGTACGACCGGGGGTGACAACGGGGGCCGTCACGGTGTCGGCCCTGGTCCGATGTGCCGCCCGGCCGCTCGGCGGCACCGTGGACGGCATGATCGAAGTGCACCGACTGACGAAGCGCTACGGCCGCACCACCGCCGTCGACGGCCTCACCTTCACCGTTCACCCCGGCCTGGTCACCGGGTTCCTCGGGCCGAACGGCGCCGGGAAGAGCACCACGCTGCGGATGCTCCTGGGCCTGAGCGAGCCCACCGGCGGGACCGCGACCGTCGGCGGCCGCCCGTTCCGCGAGCGGCCGCGCGGCCTGCGGCACGTCGGCGCGCTGCTGGACGCGGGCGACGTGCACGGCGGCCGCAGCGGCCGCGCCCACCTGCGGGCGCTCGCCCGGGGCAACGCGGTGCCGCTCGGCCGGGTGGAGGCGGTGCTGGAGGAGGTCGGCCTCGCCGGGGCGGCCGGGCGGCGGATCGGGGGGTACTCGCTCGGCATGAAGCAGCGGCTCGGCATCGCGGCGGCGCTGCTGGGCGATCCGCCGGTGCTGCTGTTCGACGAGCCGCTGAACGGGCTGGACCCGGAGGGGGTGCGCTGGGTGCGGGGTCTGTTCCGGAGGCTCGCGGCGGAGGGGCGGACGGTGTTCGTCTCCAGTCATCTGATGAGCGAGATGGAGCACACCGCGGACCGGTTGGTGGTCATCGGGCGGGGCCGGCTGATCGCCGCCGAGACGGTGGCCGAGTTCGCCGCCCGTGGCGCGGGGCCGGCCGGCGCCCGGCCGGCGGTGACGGTCCGGACGCCCACGCCCGAGGTGCTGACGAGTGCCCTGACGGCGGCCGGCGGCACGGTGGCGCGCGGGGACGGGGCGGACGCGCTCGTGGTGACCGGCCTGGAAGCGGCCCGGATCGGCGCGCTCGCCCTGGACCACCGCGTCCCGCTGCTCGAACTGACCTCCCGTACGGCCTCCCTGGAGGAGGCGTTCATGGCGCTCACCGCCGACCGCGTCGACCACCCCGCCGGAGGAACACGATGACCACCGTGACGACCGAACCCCGCCCGCGCTTCCAGGACCTCCTCGCCGCCGAGTGGCTCAGGTTCCGGTCCCTGCGCGCGCTGCCCTGGGTGCTGGGCCTCGGCGCGCTCGTCCTGGTCGGCGTCAACCTCAATGCCGCGCACTACACCTACGCGCACACCGGGCCCGAGGGCCCGCCGCCCGGGTCGGGGCACGTCGGTGTGGCCGTGAACGCCTCGTTCACGGGTCTGTCCGCCAACCTCCTGATGCTGCTCGCGGGCGGTGTCGGCGCCGCGGTGATCGTCGGCGAGTACGCGAGCGGGATGATCCGCACCACCTTCGCCGCCGTCCCGAACCGCCGGGCGGTGCTGCTGGCGAAGGCGGGGGTGCTGGCGGCGGCCATGCTCGGCTTCGGCGTGCTGGTCTCGGGGGTCTCCTTCGCCCTCGCCCAGGCGCTGCTGGGCCGGCGGCACGCCGGGGTGTCGCTCGCCGATCCCGGGGTTGCGCACGCCGTCGCCGGGGCCGCCGCCCTCGCGCCGGTCTGCGCGCTGATCGGGTTCGGGCTGGGGACGCTGGTCCGGCACGCCGCCGCGAGCGTGGTCACCACGGTGCTGGTGCTGTTCCTGCTGCCCGCCTCGTTCAACGAGGACCACCGCTGGTCGGCGGCCCTCGCGCACGCCATGCCGTTCACCGCCTGGCGGCGGCTGGCCACGCCCGACCCGACGCAGGTCCTGCTGCCGCCGTACCCGGCGACGGTGACCGGCTCCTGGCTGGCCTTCGCGGGCTGGGCGGTGGTCTCCGTGCTGGTCGCGGCGGCCGTCGCCCACCGCCGGGACGTCTGAGGGACGGTCGGCGGGACCGTTCAGACGAGGTGCCGCAGCAGCGCGGCCACCGCCGGCGGGGCCTCGCCCGGCGGGCGGACCACCATGACCTGCCAGGCCGGCGCGTGCCGCTCGAAGGGGTGGCGGTCGAGGTCGGGGAAGCGGTCCGCGATCGTGCGCGGCATCACGCAGACCCCCAGGTCGTTGCGGACCAGTTCGGAGGCGGCCACGATGTCGTTCACCTCGAAGGTGGTCTCGCGTTCCACCCCGGCGGCCCGGAAGGCCCGGTCGACGGCGTAGCGGATCGCCCATCCCGGAGTGAAGTCCACCAGCGGCAGCTCGGCCACCTCGTCGAGGGCGACCGCCCCGGCGGGCAGCCGTCCGGGCGCCGCCACCAGGACCATCTCCTCCCGGGACAGCAGCCGCGTGGTCAGCCCGCGCTGCTGCTGCCGGTCCAGCGCGACCACCGCCAGGTCGACGGTGCCCTCCCGCAGCGCCTGCCGGATGTCGGCCACCGCCGCCTGGCGCAGCCGGACGGTCACCCCGGGGTGCTCGGCCCGCAGCCCGGCGAGGGCGAGGTGGAGGTCGGCCCAGACGCCCTGCATGGTGCCGACCGTGATCCGTCCGCGCAGCTGCCCGCGCACCGCGTCGACGGCGGACCGGGCCGATTCGGCGGTCCGGAGCGTCGCCCGCGCCGCGGGCAGGAACGCCTCGCCCGCCGGCGTCAGCGCGACGCGGTGGGTGGTGCGGTCGAACAGCGCCGTGCCCAGCTCGCGTTCGAGGGCGCGGACGGTGCCGGAGACCGCCGACTGCACCACGTTCAGCCGCCGCGCGGCCGCCGTGAAGCCCCCGGTCTCGGCGACGGCGACGACGACCTCCATCTGCCGTAGATCCACCAGTGCTCCCGGTCGGGCCGTGTCCCGCCCCGGCGGGGCGCTGATCCTCAGCCGCATCGTACGCGGCGCCCCCGTCCGCGGACGGCCCGCGAGAGGCCGTGCGCTCACGGGGCACCGCCCGTGCGCGGGCGGGCACACCGCGGCGCCGGGGGCGTCCTAGGGTCCGTCGGACTGACGAAGGGCCGCCGCCACCCCCCGGCCGCCGTCCCGTCAGGCCTTGACCCCCGCCCCCACCCGCAACGGACCGGTATGAGCACAGAGACCACCCCCGCCCGGCGCCCGGCGGACGACTCGGCGTGGGCCCCGCTCGCGTCCCGGGTCTTCCGCGCCCTGTGGATCGCCCAACTCGTCTCCAACGTCGGCAGCTGGATGCAGACCGTCGGCGCCCAGTGGCTGCTGGTCGGTCACGACGCCGCGCTGCTGGCGCTGGTGCAGACCGCCGCGAGCCTGCCGGTCGTCCTGCTGGCGCTGCCCTCCGGCGTGCTCGCCGACCGCCGCGACCGGCGCTCGGTGCTGATCGCCGCGCAGGTCGCGATGCTCGCCGTCACCACCGCGCTCGCCGTGCTGGCCTTCGCCGACGCGCTGACCCCCGGACCGCTGCTCGGCCTCACCTTCCTGCTCGGCTGCGGCACCGCCGTGATGGGCCCGGCCTGGCAGGCCGTGCAACCGGAACTGGTGGAACGCCGGGAGCTGGGGCAGGCGGCCGCGCTCGGCGCCGTCAACATGAACCTGGCGCGGGCGGTCGGCCCGGCCGTCGGCGGCGCGGTGGTCGCGGCGGCCGGCCCGGGCTGGGTGTTCGCCTTCAACGCCGCCTCCTACCTCGGCGTCCTCGCGGTGCTGCTGCGCTGGCACCGGCCCGCGCCGCAGGACGCGCCGGCCCGCGGCGACGAGGGGCTGCTGGCGGCCGTGCAGGCGGGCCGCCGCTACATCCGGCACGCGCCGGGAGTGCGGCGGGTGCTGCTGCGCACCGCGCTGTTCGTGCCCGGCGCGGGCGCGCTCTGGGCCCTGCTGCCGCTGGTGGCGAGCCGGTCGCTCGGCCTCGGCCCGGGCGGCTACGGGCTGCTGCTCGCGGCGGTCGGCGTCGGCGCGGTCGGCGGGGCGTTCGCGCTGCCGCTGCTGCGGCGCCGGCTCGGGGCCAACGGCACCCTGGTGGCCGGCACGGTGGTGCTCGCCGGGGTGCTGGCCGTCCTGGCGACCGTCCACCTGCCCTGGCTGGTCGGCCTCGCCCTGCTGCCGGCCGGTGTGGCCTGGATCGGTGTGCTGTCCACCCTCAACGCGGCGGTCCAGACCCGGCTGCCCGGCTGGGTACGGGCCCGGGGCCTCGCCGTCCAGCTGCTGGTCTTCCAGGGCGGCCAGGCGCTGGCGGCCCCGCTGTGGGGCGTACTGGCCGACCGTCACGGGCCGGGCGCCGCGCTGCTCGCCGCCGGTGCGGTGCTGCTGGCGGGGGCGCTGGCCGCCCGCCGGCTGCCGCTGTACGACGGCGACGGGGTGGACCCGACGCCGTCCGACCACTGGCCGCGGCCCCCGCTGCTGGTGGAACCGGCCGTCGCGGACGGACCCGTGCTGGTCACCGTCGAGTACCGGGTGGAACCGGAGCGGCGCGCCGACTTCACCGGGCGGATGCGCCGGGTCGCCGCCGCGCGACGCCGGACCGGCGCCCTCACCTGGGGCCTCTACCAGGACGGCGGCGAGCCCGAGCGGTTCGTCGAGGCGTACCTGGTCTCCTCCTGGGCGGAGCACCTGGCCCAGCACGGCGGCCGGCTGGCCGCCGCCGACCGCCGGGACGAGGAGGCCGCGCGGGCCCTGCTGCGCCCCGGGACCGCGCCGGTGGTGACGCACGGCTTCGACGTCTCGACGGGACCGCTGCGGCCGGTGGGCGCGGCCGGGTAGCCGGAGGCGGGCCGGGTCATCCGACCCGGCCCGCCTCCCCCCCCGGGACGTCAGGCGCGCTTCTCGGTGGCCCAGTACAGCAGGGCCGCCAGCGACAGGGCGGTGCCCAGCACCGCCACCGCCGTCCAGCCTCCGGCCCGGTACACCACCGAGCCGAGCTGCGATCCGGCCGCGCCGCCCACGAAGAAGATCGCGATGAAGGCGCTGTTCAGCCGGGCCCGGGCGGCCGGGTCGAGCTGGTAGACGGTGTGCTGGCCGAGGATCAGCGTGGTCTGCACGGCCATGTCGACGAGCACGGCGGCCAGCGCGAGCAGCACCACGCTGTGCCCGCCGAAGCCCGCCAGCGCGAAGGCCACGGCGGCGACGGTGAGCGCCACGCCTGTCATCGGCCGGGCCAGGCCGCGGTCCGCCCACCGCCCGGCGAGCGGGGCCACCGCCGCGCCGGCCGCGCCGACCAGGGCGAACAGCCCGACCCCGGTCGCCGAGTAGTGGAACGACGGGCCGGTCAGGACGAACGAGACGGTCGTCCAGAAGGCGCTGAACCCGCCGAACATCGCCGCCTGGTAGAGCCCGCGCCGCACCAGCGCCGGGTGGGCGCGCACCAGCCGGACGGTGGAGCGCAGCACCTGGTGGTAGGGGACGCTGGTGGTCGGCGCGTGCGCGGGCAGGGCGGCCCGCAGGGCCACGCCGAGGACGACCATCAGCACCGCCGAGCCGAGGAAGACGGCGCGCCACCCGGCGAGGTCGGAGACCAGGCTGCTCAGCGTGCGGGAGAGCAGGATGCCCAGGAGCAGACCGGTCATCACCCGGCCCACCACCCGGCCCCGGGCGTGGTCGGGGGCGAGGCTCGCCGCGAACGGCACCACGACCTGCGCGACGACCGAGGTCGCGCCCGCCACCAGCGAGGCGATCAGCAGCACCGGGAAGCTGGTCGCCAGGCCCGCGGTGACCAGGGCGAGGGTGGTGACGCTCAGCAGGGCGGTGATCAGGTTCCGCTTCTCCAGCCGGTCGCCGAGCGGGACCAGGAACAGCATGCCGATCACGTAGCCGATCTGAGTGAGGGTGATCAGCGTGCCGGCGGTCGCGGTGTCGGTGTGGAAGGCCTCGGCCAGCGAGGACAGCAGCGGCTGGGCGTAGTAGAGGTTGGCGACGGTGGTGCCGGCGGCGACGGCCAGCAGGACGATCAGCCAGCCGGGCACGCCGTGCGCGGGCTCGGCGGCGCCGGCCCTCTTTCGGCGGTGGGGACGGAGGCCGGACGATGCGGCGGACATGGGGCACCTTCTCGATGAGGGGGAGCCGGACGGGCCGGCCCGGACCGGGACGCTGAACGGTGGCCGACGGCCTCCTCGCCGCCGGTCCCGCAGTGATCAGCACCGGGGCGGTCCCGCCGCTTCCTCATTCCTGGCGATGGTTCGAGATGTCAGTCATCTCGAACGGAGATGGCCCGCGCGG
>NZ_BAAAKJ010000367.1:0-7630 GCF_039527695.1 Kitasatospora putterlickiae | reverse complement strand
CCGCCGGCACCGGCCCCGACGGGCCCGAAGCCCTGAAGCAGCGCCTCGCCTCCCTCAACGACACCCAGCGCGGCCGGGTCCTCCTCGACCTGGTCCGCTCCCACGCCGCCCTGGTGCTCGGCCACAGCGGCCCGGCCGCGGTCGATCCCGGACGCGGTCTGCTGGAGGTCGGCTTCGACTCGCTGACCGCGGTGGAACTGCGCAACCGGCTGCGCGCCGCCACCGGCCACCCCCTGCCGGCCACCCTGCTCTTCGACCACCCCACCCCGGCCGCGATCGCCGGACACCTCGCCGCCGAACTCGTCCCCGAAGCCGGGCCCGGCCCGGTCCCCGGCCTCGCCGAACTGGACCTCCTGGAAGGCACCCTCGACGGCGCCCTCGACGACCCGGCGGACCGCGACCGGCTCGCCGACCGGCTCCGGGAACTCCTGCGCCGCGTCGACCCGGCGGCCACCGCGGCCGACGGCGACGGCTCGGCGGCCGACTCCATCGAGGACCGTATGGACGGCGCCAGCGACGACGAACTCTTCGACCTCATCGACAACGAACTCGGCCTGTCATGACACCGACCCGACACCCGAACCAGGACGGCGACTCCCGATGGTGAACGACGACAAGCTGAGGGACTACCTCAAGCGCGTGACGGCGGACCTGCACCACACCCGCCGGCGCCTGACCGAGGCCGAGGAAGCGGGCCGCGAACCGATCGCGGTCGTCGCGATGAGCTGCCGCTACCCCGGCGGCGTACGGTCCCCCGAGGACCTGTGGCGCCTGGTCACCGACGGCACCGACGCCATCACCGGCTTCCCCGGCGACCGCGGCTGGGACCTGGACCACCTGGACGACCCGGACCGGCTGCGCGAGGGCACCAGCCACACCGCCCTGGGCGGCTTCCTCGACGACGTCGGGCACTTCGACCCCGGATTCTTCGGGATCTCCCCGCGCGAAGCGCTCGCGATGGACCCGCAACAGCGGCTCCTCCTGGAGACCACCTGGGAGGCGTTCGAACGGGCCGGCATCGACCCCGCGACCCTGCGGGGCAGCAGGACCGGCGTCTTCGCCGGAGTGATGTACCAGGACTACGCGGTACGGCTGCGCCAGGTCCCCGACGACGTGGCCGGCTACATCGGCAACGGCAACTCCGACAGCGTCGCCTCGGGCCGCGTCGCCTACACCTTCGGCCTGGAGGGCCCGGCGGTCAGCATCGACACCGCCTGCTCCTCCTCGCTGGTCGCCATCCACCTCGCCGCCCAGGCCCTGCGGGGCGGCGACTGCACCCTCGCCCTGGCCGGGGGCGCGATGGTCATGTCGACACCCGTCCCGTTCGTCGAGATGAGCCGCCAGGGCGGCCTGGCCCGGGACGGCCGCTGCAAGTCCTTCTCCTCCGCCGCCGACGGCACCGGCTGGGGCGAGGGCGTCGGCATGCTCCTGCTGGAGCGCCTCTCCGACGCCCGGCGCAACGGCCACCCGGTCCTCGCCCTGATCCGCGGCACCGCCGTCAACCAGGACGGCGCCAGCAGCAGGCTCACCGCCCCCAACGGCCCCGCCCAGCAGCGCGTCATCCGCCACGCCCTGGCCAACGCCGGACTCACCCCCGCCGACGTGGACGTGGTCGAGGCGCACGGCACCGGCACCCCGCTGGGCGACCCGATCGAGGCCCAGGCCCTGCTGGCCACCTACGGGCAGAACCGCGCCGACGGGCAGCCGCTGCTGCTCGGCTCGCTGAAGTCCAACATCGGACACACCCAGGCGGCGGCCGGCGTCGGCGGCGTCATCAAGACCGTCCTCGCCATGCGGCACGGCACGGTCCCGCCCACCCTGCACGCGCAGGACCCGTCCCCGCGGATCGACTGGACCGCGGGCGCGGTACGCCTGGTCACCGCGAACACCCCCTGGCCCGAGACCGGACGGCCCCGCCGGGCCGCGGTGTCCTCCTTCGGCGTCAGCGGCACCAACGGACACGTCGTCCTGGAACAGGCGGACGAGCCCGTCCTGGAACAGGCCGACGAACCCGCCGCCCCCGCCGTCCTCCCCTGGGTGCTCTCCGGACGCACCGCCGAAGCGCTGCGCGCCCAGGCCGCACGGCTCCGCGACCATCTCGGCGCCCACCCCGGCCCCGGCCCGGCCGAGGTCGGCCACGCCCTCGCGACGACCCGCGCCGCGCACGAGCACCGGGCGGTCCTGATCGGCGCCCGCCCCGACGAGTTCCGGGCCGGCCTCGACGCCCTGGCGGCCGGCCGCACCGTCCCCGGCCTGGTCCTCGGCACCGCCGGAACCGGCGGCGAAGTCGCCCTGGTGTTCCCCGGCCAGGGCTCCCAATGGGCCGGCATGGCCGTCGAACTCCTCGACTCCGCCCCCGCCTTCGCCGCCCGCGTCGCGGACTGCGAACGCGCCCTGACCCCCTTCGTCGACTGGTCCCTGGAAGCCGTCCTGCGCGGCGCCCCCGGCACCCCGCCGGCCGACCGCGTCGACGTGGTGCAGCCGGCGCTGTGGGCCGTCATGGTCTCCCTGGCCGAACTGTGGCGCTCCCACGGCATCACCCCCGGCGCGGTCATCGGCCACTCCCAGGGCGAGATCGCCGCCGCCGTGGTGGCCGGAGCGCTGAGCCTGGAGGACGGGGCGAAGGTCGTCGCCCTGCGCAGCCGCGCCATCCGGGCGCTGTCCGGCCGCGGCGGCATGGCCTCGGTGACGCTGCCCGCCGAACAGGTCGCCGAACACCTCGCCCCCTGGGGCGGCCGGCTCTCCGTCGCCGCCGTCAACGGACCCGCCTCCACCGTGGTCTCCGGCGACACCGACGCGCTCGACGCGTTCCTCGACCGCATGGCGGCCCTGGACATCCGCAGCCGGCGCGTCCCCGTCGACTACGCCTCGCACAGCGCCCACGTCGAGGACATCCGCACCGAACTGCTCGCCCTGCTCGACGGACTGACCCCCCGCCCGTCCGCCGTCCCCTTCTACTCCACCCTCACCGGCGGCCTGCTGGAGGACACCACCGCCCTGGACGCCGACTACTGGTACCGCAACCTCCGCGGGACCGTCCGCTTCGAACAGGCGACCCGTGCCCTGTTCGCCGACGGCTACCAGGTCCTCCTGGAGAGCAGCCCGCACCCCGTCCTCACCGTCGGAGTCCTGGAGACCGCCGAGGACGCCGGCGCCGACGCCACCGCCGTGGGCACCCTGCGCCGCGACGACGGCGGCCCGCGCCGGTTCACCGAGTCCCTGGCCGAACTCCACCTGCGCGGAGTCTCCCCGGACTGGGACACCGTCTTCGCCGGCCGCCGCCCCGGACGGGTGGAACTGCCCACCTACGCCTTCCAGCGCGACCCGTACTGGCTGGAGGACGGCGCCGCGCCCGACGCCGACGTCACCTCCGCCGGACTGACTCCCGCGGACCATCCGCTGCTGGGCGCCGTCGTGGTCCTCGCCGACAGCGACGGCCTGCTCCTCACCGGCCGCCTGTCGGCCCGCACCCACCCGTGGCTCGCCGACCACGCCGTCGGCGGCCGGGCACTGCTCCCGGGCACCGCCTTCCTGGAACTCGCGCTCCAGGCCGGAGCCCGCGTCGGCTGCCCCCGGGTCGAGGAGTTCACCCTCCAGGCCCCCCTGGTGCTGCCCGAACACGGCGGCACCGTGCTGCGCCTCACCGTGGGCGCCCCCGACTCCCTGGGCCGCCGCCCGCTCAGCCTGCACTCCCGGCCGGACGCGCCCGCCGACGGCGACCTCGACGACGACGAGTGGACCAGGCACGCCGAAGGCGTCCTGGCCCAGGGCGGCGCGGAAGGCGCCGAGGCCGACGGGCCGATGCCCTGGCCGCCGCCCGGCGCCGAACCCCTCGCCCTCGCCGGACTGTACGACCGCTTCGCGGCCGGCGGATTCGCCTACGGTCCCGCCTTCCAGGGCCTGCGCGCGGCCTGGCGGCGCGGCGACGAGCTGTTCGCGGAGGCCGTCGTGCCCGCCGGGCCCGCACCCGACGCCGCCCGCTTCGGCCTGCACCCGGCCCTGCTGGACGCGGCCCTGCACGCCACCGGCGTGCCCGGCACCCCCGGTGCGGACGCCCACCCCGAGGGACGGCTGCCGTTCTCCTGGAACGGCGTGACCCTGCACGCCGCCGGCGCCGACGCGATCCGCGTCCGGCTCGCCCCGGCCGGACCCGACACGGTGACGCTCGCCGTCGCCGATGCGACCGGCGCCCCTGTGGCGACCGTGGACGCGCTGGTCCTGCGCCCCGCGGGCACCGCCGGCCTCGGCGCCGACCGCGCCCCCGGCGGCCGCCGCCACCAGGACCTCTACGCGACGGAATGGGTCACCGAACCCCCGCGCGGCAGCGGCGCACCCGTCCACCGCACCGCCGACCTGGCCGCGCTGCTGGCCGACGTCGACGCCGGAGCCCCGGTGCCCGGAACGGTCCTGCTCACCTGCGCGGAGCCCGCGGACGCGGCAGGAACGGCCGAGGCGGTCCGCGCGGCCGTCCACCAGGCCCTGGCCGACGTCCGGACCTGGCTCGCCGACGACCGCTTCGCCGGCTCGCGCCTGGTGTTCGCCACCCGGGGCGCGGTCAGCACCGGGGAGGGGGAGGACGTACGCAACCCCGCGCACAGCGCGCTCTGGGGCCTGGTCCGCTCGGCCGGCTCCGAACACCCCGGGCGCTTCGCCCTGCTCGACCTCGACGCCGACGACGAGCACGGCACCTCCGCGGGCGTCGCCGCGGCCCTCGCCTCGGGAGAACCGCAGTCCGCGGTCCGCGGCGACGACGTCCGCACACCCCGCCTGGTCCGGGTCCTCAGGAACGACCCGGACCTCCCGGACGACGCGGCAGGGCCCCTCCCGGACTTCGACCCGGACGGCACGGTCCTCATCACCGGCGGCACCGGCCTGCTCGGCTCCCACGTCGCCCGCCGCCTGGTCACCGGGCACGGCGTCCGGCACCTGCTGCTGCTCTCCCGCGGCGGCCCGGCCGCCGCCGGAGCCGGAGAACTGCGGGCCGAACTCGCCGCGCTGGGAGCCGAGACCGCCGTCGTCGCCTGCGACGCCGCCGACCGGACCGCCCTGGCCGCCGTACTCGCGGACCTTCCGGCCGCGCACCCGCTGACCGCCGTGGTCCACACCGCGGGCACCCTCGACGACGGCGTCGTCACCGCACTCACCCCCGAACGGGTGGACGCCGTGCTGCGCCCCAAGGTCGACGCCGCTCTCCACCTGCACGAACTGACCCGCGACCTCGGCCTCACGCACTTCGTGCTCTTCTCCTCGGCCGCGGGCACCTTCGGCGGCCCCGGACAGGCCAACTACGCCGCCGCCAACGCCTTCCTCGACGCCCTGGCCACCCGGCGCCGGGCGGCGGGGCTGGCCGGCCAGTCCCTGGCCTGGACCCTGTGGGAGCAGCCCAGCGCCCTCACCGGACACCTGGACGAGGACGACGTCCGGCGCCTCGCCCGGTCAGGGATGCCGCCGCTCTCCACCGAGCGGGGACTCGCGCTCTTCGACACCGCGCTCACCGTGGACCGGGCCGCCCTGGTCCCGATGCGCCTCGACACCGCGGCCCTGCGGTCCGCGGCGGCGGACGGCACCCTGCCGCCGCTGCTGCGCGGCCTGGTGCGCACACCGCCGCGCCGGGCGGCCACGGCCGCGGAGGCGAGGGCCGACGACAACGCCCTGCGCCTGCGCCTCGCGGCCCTCGACGCCACCGGACGGACCCGGCTGCTCGTCGAACTCGTCCGCACCCACGCGGCAGCGGTCCTCGGCCACGCCTCCCCGGACGCCCTCGACCCCGGACGGGCCTTCCGCGAACTGGGATTCGACTCACTGGCCTCGGTGGAACTGCGCAACCGCCTGAACGCCGCCACCGGCCTGCGGCTTCCCGCCAGCCTGGTGTTCGACCACCCGACCCCGGCGGCGCTCGCGGGCTTCCTGGGCGCCGGACTCACGGACGCGCAAGCGGCCACGGCCGTCATGCCCGCCGTACCCGCGGGCCCGGCCGGCCGGAACCGGGACGCGGACGACGACCGGATCGCGATCGTCGCCGCGGCCTGCCGCCTCCCCGGCGGTGTCCGCTCACCCGAGGACCTGTGGCGGATGCTGGCCGAGGGCCGCGACGGCGTCTCCGGGTTCCCCACCGACCGCGGCTGGGACGTCGAAGCCCTCTACGACCCCGATCCCGACCGCATCGGCACCTCCATCACCCGCGACGGCGGCTTCCTGTACGACGCGGCCGACTTCGACGCGGAGTTCTTCGGCATCTCGCCGCGCGAGGCCCTGGCCATGGACCCGCAGCAGCGGCTGCTCCTGGAGACCACCTGGGAACTCTTCGAGCGCGCGGCCATCGACCCGGCCGCCCTGCGCGGCGCCCCGGTCGGCACGTACGTCGGCCTGATGCAGCAGGACTACGCCGCCCGGCTGCTGCCCTACATCCCCGAGGACGTCGAAGGATTCCTCGGCACCGGCAACTCGGGAAGCATCGTCTCCGGACGCCTGGCCTACTTCTTCGGCCTGGAAGGCCCCGCGGTCACGGTGGACACGGCGTGCTCGTCCTCGCTGGTGGCCCTGCACCTCGCGGTACGGGCGCTGCGGTCGGGCGAGTGCTCGCTGGCGCTGGCCGGCGGCGTCAACGTGATGTGCAGCCCCGAACTGTTCGTCGAGTTCAGCCGACAGGGCGGACTCGCCCCGGACGGCCGCTGCAAGTCCTTCGCCGCGGCGGCCGACGGGACCGCCTTCGGCGAGGGCGTGGGGATGCTGCTGGTGGAGCGCTTGTCGGACGCGCGGCGCAACGGGCATCCGGTGCTGGCGGTGGTGCGGGGTTCGGCGGTGAACCAGGACGGTGCGAGCAATGGCCTGACGGCGCCGAACGGTCCGTCGCAGCAGCGGGTGATCCGGGCGGCGCTGGCGGACGCGGGCCTGCCGGCGTCCGCGGTGGACGTGGTGGAGGCGCACGGTACGGGGACGCGGCTGGGCGACCCGATCGAGGCGCAGGCCCTGCTGGCCACCTACGGGCAGGACCGTCCGGCGGACCGTCCGGTGTGGATCGGCTCGCTGAAGTCCAACATCGGCCACGCCTCGGCTGCCGCCGGTGTGGCGGGGGTCATCAAGTCGGTGCTCGCCTTGCGGCACGGCGTGATGCCCAAGACACTGCACGTGGACGGCCCCACGCCCGAGGTGGACTGGTCGGCGGGAGCCGGCCGACTGCTGACGGAGGCGCGTACGTGGGACGACACGGGCCGCCTGCGGCGGGCCGGCGTGTCCTCCTTTGGCGTCAGCGGAACCAATGCCCACGTCATCCTCGAACAGGCCCCGGACGACCCGGCGGCCTCCGACGGGCCAGCCACGCCGGAACCGGTGCCCGCCGCCGTCCCCCTGCTCCTCTCGGCGCGCACTCCGGAGGCGCTGCGCGCCCAGGCCGCCGCGCTGTCGGCCCGGATCGGCGACGGTTCGGGCGTCCGGGCCACGGACGTGGCCTTCTCCCTGGCCACGGGCCGCGGCGCGCTGGCACACCGCGCGGTGCTGGTGGGCACGGAGGAGAACCTCGCCGAGCACCTGACCGCGCTGTCGCAGGGTGCTGCGGTGTCCGGCGGTGGGTTGGTTTCCGGTCGTTCGGTGCTGGTGTTCCCGGGTCAGGGTTCGCAGTGGGTGGGGATGG
>NZ_BAAAKJ010000366.1:0-3933 GCF_039527695.1 Kitasatospora putterlickiae | reverse complement strand
GACTGGATGACGCGTTGGCGGGCGCGGCGCGCTACGCCTTCGATCTGGCGGCTGAAGTGCCTATCCGTTCGTGGCTGTTCAGTACGGGTCCGTCGGAGCATGTTCTGCTCGTGGTGTTGCATCACATCGCGGGGGACGGTTGGTCCATGGTGCCGCTGGCGCGTGATCTGGCCGAGGCCTATGCGGCCCGGCTGGAGGGTGTGGCGCCTGGGTGGGAGCCGTTGCCGGTGCAGTACGCGGACTACGCGTTGTGGCAGCGCGATCTCCTGGACCAGGTGCGGGATGGCGAAATCTCGTACTGGCGTGACCAGTTGGCCTCGCTTCCGGAGGAGGTGAGCCTTCCCGCCGACCGTGCCCGGCCGGCTGTGGCCTCGTACGCGGGAGAGACGACGGCGTTTGAGCTGGACCCCGACCTGCACCGTGCCGTCGGCGAGCTGGCGCGCGCCCATGACGCCACGGTGTTCATGGTGCTTCAGGCGGCGTTGGCCGTGTTGCTGTCCCGCCTGGGGGCGGGGGAGGACGTTCCGATCGGTTCGCCGGTGGCGGGGCGTTCGGACGAGGCGTTGGACGATCTGGTCGGGTTCTTCGTGAACACGTTGGTGTTGCGGACGGATGTGTCGGGTGATCCGTCGTTCGCCGAGCTGGTGGGCCGGGTGCGTGAGGCGGGTCTGGGCGCTTTGGCGCATCAGGATGTGCCGTTCGAGTACCTGGTCGAGGAGCTGAATCCCCGGCGGTCCGCGGCGCGGCATCCGCTGTTCCAGGTGATGCTGGCGTTGCAGAACACCGAGCAGGCGCGGTTCGAGCTTCCGGGCCTGGCGGTGGCGGTGGAGCCGGTGGGCTCGGGCGTGTCCCGGGTCGACCTCACGCTCAGCCTCGTCGAGGAGCCCGGTGGTGGAGTGCGCGGGGTCGCGGAGTTCGCGACGGATCTGTTCGACCGGGCGACCGTCGAGACGTTCCTGGGCCGGTGGGTGCGGCTCCTGGAGCAGGTGACCGCGCGTCCCGAACTGCCGGTCGGCCGGGCCGACATCCTCACCCCCGAGGAGCGTCACCAGCTCCTGGCGGGCCGCAACGGCGCCGGCCGGCCCGCGCGAAGCCTGCTCACGGCCTTCCGGACACAGGTCGAACGGGTCCCGGACGCCGTCGCGGTCGTCGCCGACGGCAGCCGGCTCACGTACGCCCAGCTCGACGAGCGGGCCGACCGCCTCGCCCGTGAGCTGATCGGCCGTGGTGTCGGCGCGGAACGTCTGGTGGCCATCGCCATGCCGCGCTCGATCGGCTTCGTGGTCGCGGTGCTGGCCGTGGTCAAGGCCGGCGGCATGTACCTGTCGCTCGACGCCCGCTACCCGGAGAGCCAGGTCCGCCGGATGTGGGCGGACAACAACGTCAACCTGCTGCTGACCGACTCGCCGACCCGGGTCCCGGCCTTCGTACCCGGGGACCAGGTGCTGCTCGTCCAGGACGACGCCGCGCACCTCCCGTCCGCGTCGCCGTCCGCCCTGCCCGCCGGCGACCGTGGCGCGGCCCCCGAGCCCGACCGGCTGGCCTGCGTCATCTACACGTCCGGCTCCACCGGCACGCCGAAGGGCATCGGGCTCACTCACGCCGACATCACGTCGCTGGCCGACGATCCGGTGGTCGGCAGGTACCCCGCACGGGTGCTGCTCCACTCGCCGACCGCCTGGGACGCCCTGCCGTTCGAGCTGTGGATGCCTCTTCTGCTCGGTGGCCAGGTCGTCATCGCCCCCGATGTGCCGCTCGACGGACCGCATCTGCGGGACGTCATCCGCGACCACGGCATCACCTCCATGTGGATCACCGCGGGACTGTTCAAGGCGATGGCCGAGGACCATCCCGACTGCTTCGCGCCCGTCCGCCAGGTCTTCACCGGCGGTGAGGTCGTCCCGCAGGAACCGGTCCGGCGCGTCATGGCGGCCTGCCCGGACCTCACCGTGGTCAACGGCTACGGGCCGGGCGAGACCACGACCTTCGCCACCCTGCACGAGATGGTGCCCGGCTACGAGCCCGAGCCGTCCCTGCCGATCGGCCGGCCGATCACCGACAAGCAGGTGTACGTCCTCGACGAGCGCCTCGGTCTGGTGCCGCCCGGCGTGGTGGGCGAGCTCTACGTCGCCGGCGCCGGGATGGCGCGTGGGTACATGGGGCAGCCGGGGCTGAGCTCCCAGCGCTTCGTGGCGAACCCCTACGGTCCGGCCGCCACCCGCATGTACCGCACGGGTGACCTCGCCCGCTGGAACCGGGACGGCCTGCTGGAGTTCGCCGGCCGGGCCGACCACCAGGTCAAGATCCGGGGGTTCCGGATCGAACCGGGTGGGATCGAGTCGGCGCTGCGGCGATGCACCGGAGTGACGCACGCCACCGTCGTGGTCCACACCGTCCGGGAGGGCGATGTCCGTCTCGTCGCCTACGTGGTGACCGAGCCCGGCACCGGGTTCGACCCGTCCGCGGTCGCCGAGGAACTGCGCGAGAAGCTCCCGGAGTACATGGTTCCCTCCCTGATCAAGGCCGTCCCCGCGATACCCCTGACGCCGAACGGGAAGGTGGACCGGGCCGCGCTGCCGGTGCCGGACTTCGGGGCGTTGGTGTCGGAGGGTGGCCGGCGGCCTCGTTCGGCGCCTGAGGTGGCGTTGTGTGAGGTGTTCGCGGAGGTGCTGGGGGTCGAGCGGGTCGGGATCGACGACGACTTCTTCGCGCTGGGCGGCCACTCCTTGCTGGTGATGCGGTTGATGAGCCGTGTCCGTGAGCGGTTGGGCGCGGAGCTCTCCGTCCGGGCGGTGTTCGAGTCGCCGACGGTGGCGGGTTTGGTGGAGCGGTTGGGTTCTGGTGGTGTGGTGCGGCCGGTGTTGGTGGCGGGGGTGCGGCCGGAGCCGTTGCCGTTGTCGTTCGCGCAGCGGCGTCTGTGGTTCCTGCATCGGTTGGAGGGGCCGTCGGCGACGTACAACATGCCGTTGGCGTTGAGGTTGTCGGGTGTGCTGGACCGGGGTGCGTTGGCTGCTGTGTTGGATGACGTGGTGGGTCGGCACGAGTCGCTGCGGACGGTGTTCGCGGAGGTGGACGGTGAGGCCTGCCAGCGGGTGCTGACTGGGGTTTCGGTTCCGCTGGAGACGGTGGAGGTCGACGCCGGCGGACTGGGTGACGCGTTGGCGGGTGCGGCGCGCTACGCCTTCGACCTGGCGGCGGAGATCCCGATCAGGGCGTGGTTGTTCGCCGCGGGTCCGTCGGAGCACGTGTTGGTGGTGGTGTTGCATCACATCGCGGGGGACGGCTGGTCCATGGTGCCGCTGGCCCGCGATCTGGCCGAGGCCTACGCGGCCCGGCTGGAGGGTGTGGCGCCGGGGTGGGAGCCGTTGCCGGTGCAGTACGCGGACTACGCGTTGTGGCAGCGCGAGGTGCTGGATGTGGTGCGGGACGATGAGATCGCCTATTGGCGTGGCCAGTTGGCGTCGCTTCCGGAGGAGGTGAGCCTTCCCGCCGACCGTGCCCGGCCGGCTGTGGCCTCGTACGCCGGTGACATGACGTCCTTCGTCCTCGACCCGAGTCTGCACCGTGCCGTCGGCGAGGTGGCTCGCGCTCACAACGCCACGTTGTTCATGGTGCTGCAGGCCGGTCTCGCGGTGCTGTTGTCCCGTCTCGGTGCGGGGGAGGACATTCCGATCGGTTCGCCGGTGGCGGGGCGTTCGGATGAGGCGTTGGACGATCTGGTCGGGTTCTTCGTGAACACGTTGGTGTTGCGGACGGATGTGTCGGGTGATCCGTCGTTCGCCGAGTTGGTGGGCCGGGTGCGTGAGGCGGGTCTGGGTGCGTTGGCGCATCAGGATGTGCCGTTCGAGTACCTGGTGGAGGAGCTGAATCCCCGGCGGTCGGCGGCGCGGCATCCGCTGTTCCAGGTGATGCTGGCGTTGCAGAACACCGAGC
>NZ_BAAAKJ010000365.1:0-2971 GCF_039527695.1 Kitasatospora putterlickiae | reverse complement strand
GGCGGGCGTACGGCGGCCGCGCGCCGGCAGGCCGAGGAGCAGGACCAGGACGGCACCCGCCGGCACCATCGGCGCCGCCGCCCACCACGGGTGCGGCAGCGGCATGCCGCTGCCGAGCGCGGCCGAGACGAGCAGCAACAGCCCCGCCGCCGAACCGCGCGGACCCGTCGCGCTCAACGCCCCGGAGGCGAACGCCGTCACGGTGAGCGCCGCACCCAGCGCGAACGGGCCGGCCTGCGCGTGCTGGAGAGCGGTGCCCAGCAGCATCCCCGACGCCGAGGCGGACACCGCGGTGACGATCCGCCGGGCCCGCAGCCGACCCGGCTCGACCCGGTCGTTCATGGTGGCGTGCATCGCGCCGAGCCCGGCGAACACCCCCAGATCCACCCGGCCCGCCAGCACACCGGCGGCCAGCGCCACCGCCATGCCGAGCGCGGCCCGCACCATCGGCGCCACCGGCGGCACCACCCTCGCCGGACGCACGGCCCGCGCCCACCAGGGGGCGTCCACCACGGGATTGCGGCTCACGTGAACCATCCGATCCGCACCGGGGCCACCGGGCCCGACCGGTACCGCACCGGGCGGGCGAGGGGCGGCCAGGGTCGCTGCTGTGCGACGCTGCGCGGCAGATGAGGTCGTGTCCGGAACAACCGGACCCCCGCCAGTCTACCGGCGACCACCGGCCCGCCACGTGTCAAGTTCGTACCGATCGCGTACAAGCGGGCCATGGGCCCTGCCGGTCCGACGGGGGCGGTGGCTACGATGAACGAGGCGCCGTCCGTCCCAAAGGGCGGACGGTTTCGCCGGGCGGGACGGTGCGGGGCCCACACCCCGCGTCCGTCAGGCCCGTACGGGAAGGCTGTAGGAACGAGTAGTTGACGGCGCGTCACGGCGCGGAGACCTGCGGGACGCGCCGCGCACGGGGGAGAGGTGGATTGCTGTGCCAGGCGAGGCTGGACCGGGAGGCGCGGGCTGGGCGGACGGCCCCAACGGCGAGGTGAAGCCGTGGACGCTCGACAACAGCTGGATCGGTCGTGTGGTCGGACAGGTCCAGGTCGACGTCAGCGCCACCGCGCTGGTGGCGGCGTTCGGATCCCAGGACGTCAAGGTAGAGCTCGACACGCTGACCACGTTCAAGAAGAAGGTCGACGCGCTCCTGGCCTCGCTGGAGGGCTCGGAGGCGGCTCAGCACAAGATCAAGGAACAGAAGCTGACCGCCGGCAACCTCGGCACCGGCTTCCACGAGTCCACGGACCTGATGGCCGCGTACGACCGGACCCACGCGGCGATCGCGCAGCTCTCGAAGGCGTTCGCGGAGCAGATCGACAAGATGAGCCAGGCGGTCGCGCAGACGGCGGGCAGCTACGGCAGCAACGAGGAGCACCAGACGACGGCGGTCAACGCGGTCGCGAAGAACGCGGACGGCGGACCTGGCGGGATGCCGTCGGCGACCGGCACGTACTGATGATCGTCGTGCGTGTTCGCTTCGTTGGAACGGGGAGCAACTGATGGCAGGCGGAACGAACTTCGAGGGGATCGAGCACCCTCAGCTCAAGGGGATGGTCGCCGGCAGCGATCCGACCAAGGTGACCAGCCGCGGCAACCAGCTCAAGGACGCCGGACGCGTACTGGAAGACCTCAGCCGGGCGCTGGCCGCCCACGTCGGCCAGATCCAGTGGGAAGGGCCGGCCGCTGAGAACTTCAAGACCTGGGCCGGCAACCTGAACAAGTCGGCCGCCATGATCAGCGAGTACTCCAAGGGCGCCGGCGACGCGATGGTCCAGGCCGGCGAGGCCCTGAGCGGCGCCAAGACCGGCGTGCCGGAGGTGCCCGCCAAGGACATCGACACGGTGAAGCGGCACGCCACGCAACCGTGCCTGAAGCCCTCGCCGTTGAGCATCGCCGGTTTCGGCAACCCGACCGCGACGACCGACGCGATCATGAAGAAGGAGGACCCGACCTGGGTCTCCTACGCGGAGGCGGCGGCGGCTCAGAAGCGGGTGGACACCGCGCACCAGGAAGCCATCCACCAGATGGAGAAGCTGGGGCAGGCGTACGAGGCGGCGACCACCAAGCTGAACGGTCTCAAGCTGCCCGAGCTGCCGGGGATGGGCGGTGGCGGTGATCGCGAAGGCCTCAGTGAGGTGCCGATCGACGGCGGTGGAGGTAGTACGGGTTCCGGTGGAAGTGGCCGGTTCGCTGGCGGAGGCTACGTCGGCGGGAGTCACAGCCAACCTGTCGGTGGTGGTTACGGCGGCGGTGGCGGTGGTTCCGTGACGCCGCGTCCGAGGACATCGGTGCCGGACGCGCCGCAGGCGCCGGGTCACGGCACGCCGATCCCGCCGCGTAGTGGTCCGGGTTCGGTGCCGTTGCCGGACGACCCGAACGCGCCCGGGGTGGGAACCCCGCCGGTCACGTTCCCCGGGGACCGTCCCAGCACCGGGCTGGACAGCCTGCCGTCGGTGCCGACGCTGCCCGGGCAGACCGGTCCGGTGGGGCCGAACGGCGGTGGACCCGTGTCGCCGTACCCCCAGGGCGGCGGCCCCGGGCAGCCCGGTGTTCCGGGCGGGGGGACGGGCCCCTTCCCCGGCGGCGGACCGGTCCCGATGGGCGGCACCGGTCCGTTCACCGGTGGAACCGTCCCGCTGAAGGGCGGCGGCGGTGGCCCCGTTCCCGTGGCCCGGACCGGCCCCTTCGGGGGCGGGAACCCGCAGGGCAAGAGCGGCGGTCCGGTCCCGACCAACGGTGGGAACGTGTTCGGGGCGCGCGAGGCGGCCCAGGGCCGGGCCGGCGGACCCGGCGGCGGAGGCGGCTTCGGCGGCCCGGGTGGCGGGATGCACCCGGGTGGCGGCGGCCACGGCGGTGGTGCCGTCGGCGGTTCGCGCGGTCGGGGCTACAGCTCGACCGTCGGTGGTGTGGTCGGCGGGGCGAAGGGGCCGGTGGCCGGCGGGGAGTTCACCCCGGGCGGCAG
>NZ_BAAAKJ010000364.1:0-1456 GCF_039527695.1 Kitasatospora putterlickiae | reverse complement strand
CCCGGCGGCGCTGGCCCTGCGCCCACGCGGCCGGGCCGGTCGCGGTGGTGGCGGCTCCCGCGGCTCGGGCGGTGCCGGCGGTTCCAGCGGATCCTGACGCCGCCTCCCCTTCCCCTGTGACGTCCCGTTCGTCGGCCCGTATCCGGCCCGACGAGCGGTCCCGACTGTTGTCGATCGACCCTGTCGATCCCCGACCGAGAAAGGAGTTCCCATGTCCGAGTGGTTGGCGCTGGCCATCGCCATGCTGGCGGCCTGCGCCGTCGTGGTGGCGGTGGTGCTGCTGAGGCACCGCCGCGCCGGAGCGGACGAGGACACCGACGAGACGCCCGACGTCATCGAGTACATGACGATGATGATCGGCGTGGTCTACGCGATCGTGCTCGGCCTCGCCATCGCCGGCGTCTGGGAGGCGCGCGGCGTGGCGCAGGACGACGTCTTCCGCGAGGCGCAGTCGCTGCACGAGGTGAGCGAGCGGGCGCAGGTCTACCCGGTGGAGTTCCGGGAGAAGGTCCGCTCCGACGTCGACGCCTACGTCTCCTACGTGGTGGACGTGGAGTGGACGTACATGCGCGAGCACGGCGAGATCTCCGAGCGGGGCACCGAGCTGCTGGCGAAGCTGCGCACCGACGTCGCGACCCGCGCCCCGGTCTCCGACCTGGAGGCCCAGGCCTACCAGCCGATCATGGACCGGATCAGCATCGCCGACGACGCCCGCAACGCGCGCGGGCAGAACGCCGGTCCGACCATGCCCGGGGTGGTCTGGTTCGGCCTGATCGTGGGCGCCGTGGTGACGGTCGGCATGGTGTTCGCCCTGCAGATCCGGCGATCCCGGCGGGAGTTGCTGCTGGCCGGTGCGTTCAGCGCGCTGATCGCCTTCCTGCTGTTCCTCATCTGGGACTTCGACGACCCGTTCGGCCGCAGCGTCTCGGTCACCACCCAGACGTTCACCGACCTGTTCCCGCACCTCGGTGGCGGGAGCGGCTGAGCGCCTTCCGGTTCCCCTCCGGGCCGACCCCCGCTTTCGCGGCCTTCGATAGTCTGATCGAGCCGTTGGGGGTCGGCCCCGGCGTGCGCGCCGAGAGGAATCGTCAGCGTTGTCCCACCAGCAGCCCGCCCAGGGCGAACAGTTCCCGACCACCCAACGGCCCGGACGCGCCTGGTGGTGGCTGCCGCCCGAGGAGCGGCGCCGGCGCAAGCGTCAGCAGCGGGAGTGGCAGGCGTACCTGCGCAGGCACGGGCAGCAGAAGAAGGACAACGACCCGACGGACTGCCTCCCGCCCGGCTGCACCGGTGGCGGCAGCAGCACGAGCGGCAGCGGCAGTGGCGGCGGCTGTGGCGGTGGTAGCGGTGGTGGTGGTGGTGGCGGCGGGGGCGGCGGGTGCGACGGCCCCTGCCTGATCGCCCTCTTCCCGGTGATGATGGCCGGCCTCCGGTTCGCCCTCGCCGGAGGCCGGAC
>NZ_BAAAKJ010000363.1:6316-7170 GCF_039527695.1 Kitasatospora putterlickiae | reverse complement strand
CCCACCGGCACGCCGACCCGGCCGCGCTGCGGCAGGCGGTCGGGGAGGGTGCGCCCGCGCCGCGGGCCGTGCTGGCCACGACCGGCACCCCCGCCGAGGCGCTGGCGCTGGTGCGGGACTGGACGGCCGCCGGGCCGCTGGACGGGGTGACGCTGGTCCTGGCCACCCACGGGGCGGCGGCGGTCGGCGGTGAGGCCCCCGACGCCGCGCAGGCCGCGGTGTGGGGCCTGGTGCGTGCCGCGCAGTCCGAGCACCCGGGCCGCTTCCTGCTGGTCGACCTGGACCCGGCCGCGGACGCCGAGCCGGAGTGGGCCGCGCTGCTCGGCCTGGACGAGCCCCAGCTGGCCGTCCGCGCCGGCAAGGTGCTCGCCCCCCGCCTCGCCCGGTTCCCCGCCGCGGCGGACGGCGCGCGGGCCCTCGACCCGGACGGCACCGTCCTGGTCACCGGCGACTTCGGCGCCCGTTTCGCCGAGCACCTGATCGCCCGCCACGGCGCCCGCCACCTGGTGCTGGCCGTGGCCCCGGAGCAGGCCGACGCGCTGGTCGCCGAGCTGGCGCCGCTCGGCGACCGGCTCCGGGTCGCGCCCTGCGACCTCGCGGACCGGAGCCAACTGGCCGCTGTGGTCGCCGGGTTGGCGCACCCGCTGACCGCCGTCGTGCACGCCGCCGGCGCGCCCGACGCGGGCCTGGTCGAGACGCTGACGCCCGAGCGCCTGGCGGCGGTGCTGCGCGCCACCGTCGAGCCGGCCCGGCACCTGCACGAGCTGACCGCCGACGCGGACCTGGCCGCGTTCGTGCTCTGCTCCGCCTTCGAGGGCCTGGCCGGCATCCCCGGCCAGGCCGCCCGCTCCGCC
>NZ_BAAAKJ010000363.1:2725-6220 GCF_039527695.1 Kitasatospora putterlickiae | reverse complement strand
CGGCTACCTGGTGACCGGCGAGGGCTGGGACCGCGAGCAGGCGGTGCTGCGGCTGCGCGCCGAGCTGCCGGCCGCGCTGGTGCCGCTGCTGGCCCCGGTCGAGCTGGACCCGGCCGTCCTGCGCGAGCAGGCCCGGGCCGGGCTGCTACCCGCCGTGCTGCGCGGGCTCGTCCGGGTGCCGGCCCGGCGCTCGGCCGCCGGCCGCACGCTGGCGCTGCGGCTGGCCGAGGTGCCGGAGGCCGAGCGGCTGGGCGCGGTGCTCGACCTGGTGCGGGCGCAGGTCGCGTCCGTGCTCGGCCACGACTCCGCCGACGAGGTGGACGGCGACCGGGCGTTCAAGGAGCTCGGCTTCGACTCGGTGATGGCCGTCGAGCTGCGCAACCGGCTGTCGCAGAGCACCGGCGTTCCGCTGCCCGCGACCGTCGTGTTCGACCACCCGACGCCGCTGGCCGTCGCCCGGCTGCTGCTCGCTCAGGCGGACGGCACCCCGGACACCGCCGCCCCGGTCGCCCAGAAGCGGCAGGGCTCGGTGGACGAGCCGCTGGCCATCGTCGGCATCGGCTGCCGCTACCCCGGCGGCATCACCTCCGCCGAGGACCTGTGGACGGTCGTCGCCGAGGGCCGCGACGTGATCGGCCCGTTCCCGACCGACCGCGGCTGGGACCTGACGAAGCTCTACGGCGACGCCGCCCAGACCGGCACCAGCACCACCCGGGCCGGCGGCTTCGTCAACGGCATCGGCGACTTCGACGCCGACTTCTTCGGCATCAGCCCGCGCGAGGCCGTCGCCATGGACCCCCAGCAGCGCCTGCTGCTGGAGACCTCCTGGGAGACCCTGGAGCACGCGGGAATCGACCCGACCTCGCTGCGCGGCAGCGACACCGGCGTGTTCGTCGGCATCACCGGCGCCGACTACTCGGCCAACGTGCCCGAGGAGTACGAGGGCTACCGGCTGACCGGCACCATGACCAGCGTCGCCTCCGGCCGGATCGCCTACACCCTCGGCCTGGAGGGCCCCGCCCTCTCGGTCGAGACGGCGTGCTCCTCCTCCGGCGTCGCCCTGCACCTCGCCGCGCAGGCGCTGCGCGGCGGCGAGTGCTCGCTGGCCCTCGCCGGCGGCGTGACCTTCATGACCACGCCGGTCGTCATGACCGAGTTCAGCCGCCAGCAGGCGGTCTCCGGCGACGGCCGCTGCCACGCCTACGCGGCCTCGGCGACCGGCACCGGCTTCTCGGACGGCCTCGGCCTGGTCGTGCTGGAGCGGCTGAGCGACGCGCGGCGCAACGGCCGCCGCATCCTCGGCCTGATCCGGGGCACCGCGATCAACCAGGACGGCGCCAGCAACGGCCTCACCGCGCCCAACGGCCCCTCGCAGGAGCGGGTGATCCGGCAGGCGCTCGCCAACGCCGGGCTGACCGCCGCCGACGTGGACGCCGTCGAGGGCCACGGCACCGGCACCGTGCTCGGCGACCCGATCGAGGCGCACGCCCTGCTGGCCACCTACGGCCAGGAGCGCGACGGCGAGCCGCTGTGGCTCGGCTCGATCAAGTCCAACATCGGCCACACCTCGGGCGCCTCCGGCGTCGCCGGCCTGATCAAGATGGTGATGGCGATGCGCAACGAGGTGCTGCCGCAGACGCTGCACGTCGACACGCCGTCCCCGCACATCGAGTGGCAGACCGGGGAGGTCGAGCTGCTCACCGAGGCCCGGCCGTGGCCCGCGGGCGAGCGCCCGCGCCGGGCCGGTGTGTCGTCCTTCGGTGTCAGCGGCACCAACGCGCACATCATCGTCGAGGAGGCCCCGGCCCCCGCCCCTGAGATCGCGGCCCGGGCCGCCGAGCCCGCCGCCGAGACCGCCCCGGCGGTGCCGGTGCTGCTCTCCGCCCGGACCGGGGCCGCCCTGCGCGCCCAGGCCGAGCGGCTTCGGCGGCACCTGCTGGAGAACCCCGGGCTCTCCGTCCTCGACCTCGGGTACTCCCAACTGACCACCCGGGCCCGGCTGGAGTACCAGGCGGTGCTGGTCGCCGCCGAGCGGGACGACCTGGCCGCCGAGCTGGCCGCCTTCGCGGTCGGCGAGGTGACCGAGCGGACGGCCACCGGGCGTACGGACTCCTCGGCCGTGAAGCCGGTGTTCGTGTTCCCCGGGCAGGGGGCCCAGTGGGTCGGCATGGCCGCCGAACTGCTGGACTCCGCACCGGTGTTCGCGGCGGAGATCGCCGCGTGTGGTGACGCGCTGGCCGAGTTCGTGGACTGGAAACTGGAGGACGTCCTGCGGGGCGCCGAGGGCGCTCCGTCGTTCGACCGGGTGGACGTCGTCCAGCCGGCGCTGTTCTCCGTCATGGTGTCGCTCGCGGCGCTGTGGCGCTCGTACGGTGTGGAGCCTGCGGCGGTCGTGGGCCACTCGCAGGGTGAGATCGCGGCGGCTTACGTCGCGGGCGGGTTGTCGCTGCGCGACGCGGCCCGGATCGTCGCGGTGCGCAGCCAGTTGGTGCGCGACAAGCTCGCGGGCCTGGGCGGCATGATGTCCGTCGCCCTGCCCGTCGACCGGGTCGAGGAACTGCTGGCGCCGTACGCGGGCCGCCTCTCCGTCGCCGCCGTCAACGGCCCCTCCGCCGTCGTCGTCGCCGGTGAACCCGACGCGCTGGACGAGGTGTTCGGGACCTGCGAGCGCGACGGCGTCCGCGCCCGCAAGGTCAAGGTCGACTACGCCTCGCACTCCCCGCAGGTCGAGGCCATCGAGGCCGAGCTGCTCGCCGCCCTCGCGCCGGTCGAGCCGACCGGCGGCCGGGTGCCGTTCTACTCGACGGCGGTCGGCGGCTACCTCGACACGGCGACGATGGACGCCGCGTACTGGTACGCCAACCTGCGCGGCCAGGTCGGCTTCGAGCCGGCCGTCCGGGCGCTGATCGACCAGGGCACCGGCTGCTTCCTGGAGATGTCCCCGCACCCCGTGCTGGCCATGGCCGTGGAGGACACCGCCGAGGCCCGCGGCGCCGCCCGCCGGGTCAAGGTGGTCGGCTCGCTGCGCCGCGGTGAGGGCGGCCTGCGGCGGTTCCTGTTCTCCCTCGCCGAGGCGCACACCGCCGGGGTGAAGGTCGACTGGGCCGTCTGCTTCGCCGAGGCCGGCGCCCGCCGGGTCGAACTGCCGACCTACGCCTTCCAGCACAAGCGCTACTGGCCGAACCCGCGCCCGGCGGCCGGCGACCCGTCCGCCTCCGGCCTCGGCCGGGTCGGGCACCCCGTCCTGGCCGCCGCCCTGCAGCTCGCCGACGGGGAGCAGTGGGTGCTCACCGGCCGCCTGTCGCAGGAGACCCAGCCGTGGCTGCGCGACCACGTCGCCTTCGACCTGCCGGTCGCGCCCAGCACCACGCTGGTCGAACTGGCACTGGCCGCCGGCCGCAGCGTCGGGGCGCCGCTGCTCGACGAACTGGTCTTCGAGGCGCCGCTGCTGGTGCCGGACGGCGCCGCGCTCCAGGTGCAGGCCATCGTCGGCGC
>NZ_BAAAKJ010000363.1:1781-2631 GCF_039527695.1 Kitasatospora putterlickiae | reverse complement strand
GGCGTGCGTGGGCCGGTACACGTTGGACGAGGGGACGCGGACGGCCGTCGGCCGGTGACCGTCCACACCCGCCCGGACGGCGACCAGCGCGCCGGGTCGACCCGGCACTGCACCGGCTGGCTCGCGCCCGAGGACACCGAGCCCGCTGCCGTCCTGGTCGGCACCCGGCCGCCCGCCGGCGCCGAGCCGCTGTCGGTGGACGGCCTGTACGCGGCCCTGGCCGGCCTCGGCCTGGACTGCGGCCCGGGCCTGCACGGGGTGCGGGCGGCCTGGCGCTCCGGCGCCGAGCTGTACGCCGACCTGGCACTGCCCGAGGAGGCCGGTTCCGCCGGCTTCGGGATCCACCCGGCGCTCTTCGAGGCCGCCCTGCACGTCGGCCAGTCGGCCTTCGCCGACCAGGGTGCGCCGAAGCTGCCGGTCACCTGGTCCGGCGTGCGCCTGTTCGACACCGGCGCCACGCGCGGCCTGGTGCGGGTCGTCCCGGACGGCGACACGCTGCGACTGGACGTCTTCGGCGAGGATGGCAGGCCCGTGCTCTCCGCGGGCCGCGTCGTCCTCGCCGACGCCGACCCGGCGCACCTGGAGGAACTGCGCCGCGGCCAGAGCTCGCTGTACCGGGTCGACTGGGCCCCGGTGGCGCTCGGCTCCGCCGCGCCCGTCCGGCTGGCCGCGCTCGGCTCCGCCGCGCCCGTCCGGCTGGCCGCGCTCGGCCAGGCCGCCCCGGGCGTGCTCGACCGCTACACCGATGTGGCCGGGCTCGCCCTGGCCGTGGACGGCGGGGCCGCCGTGCCGCAGGCCGTGCTGACCGTGCTCGACACCCCCGCCGGGGACGGCGCGGCCGCCGTGGTGG
>NZ_BAAAKJ010000363.1:434-1699 GCF_039527695.1 Kitasatospora putterlickiae | reverse complement strand
CGGTGGCGGTCGTCGGGCCGGAGGCCCCCGAGCCCGCGCGGGCCGCCGCGTGGGGCGTGCTGCGCGCCGCGCAGTCCGCGCACCCGGGCCGCTTCCTGCTGGTCGACCTGGACGGCGGCGTCGAACCGGAGTGGGGCGCGCTGCTCGCCGCCGACGAGCCGCAACTCGCCGTGCGCGGCGGGCAGGTCCTGGCACCCCGGCTGGCCGCGGTCGCGGCCGGGCCGGTCGAGCGGACGGCGCTGACGAACCTGGACGGCACCGTGCTGGTCACCGGCGGCGCCGGCGCGGGCACGGCCGTCGCCCTGGCCCGGCACCTGGCCGTCCGGCACGGCGTCCGGGACCTGCTGCTGATCGACGGTCACGACGCCGCGACGGACGGGCTGGTCGACGAACTGGCCCGGCTGGGCGCGCGGGTGCGCGTCGAGGGGCCGGCGCCCGAGCGGCTGCCCGCCCTGCTGGAGTCCCTGGACCGGCCGCTGCGCGCGGTCGTCCAGGCCGGCGACGAGCCGCTGGAGTCGGCCTGGCGGCTGCACGAGCTGACCGCGGACGCCGGCCTCGCCGTCTTCGTGGTGTCCTCCTCCTACGCCGCCCTGCTGGGAGACGGGGAGGACCCGGCGGCGCTGGAGGCGCTGGTGCGCACCCGCCGCGCGGCCGGGCTGCCCGGCACCGTGCTGGTCTGGGGCCCCCGGCCGGGCGAGGAGGCGCCGGCCGGCACCGCCGGGCTGACCGCCGAGCGCGCGGGGGAGCTGTTCGACCAGGCCCTCGCCGCGGAC
This sequence comes from Kitasatospora putterlickiae, assembly GCF_039527695.1. NCBI lineage: Bacteria > Bacillati > Actinomycetota > Actinomycetes > Kitasatosporales > Streptomycetaceae > Kitasatospora > Kitasatospora putterlickiae. Next base: position 926 of record NZ_BAAAKJ010000363.1, on the reverse strand, counting down.
GCCGCCCTGCTGGCGCCCGTCCAGCTGGACCCGGCCGAGCTGCGGGCGCAGGCCCGCGAACGGACCCTGCCGGCGCTGCTGCGCGGCCTGGCCCGGATCCCGGCCCGGCGCGAGGCGGCCGGCGGGTCGCTGGCCGAGCGGCTGGCCGAGGTGCCGGACGCGGACCGCGAGCGGGTCGTGCTGGAGCTGGTCACGGCGCAGGTCGTGGCGGTGCTCGGGCACGGCGCCGACGACAGCATCGACGTCGAGCGCAAGCTCAAGGAGCTCGGCCTGGACTCGATGAGCGCGGTCGGGCTGCGCAACCGGCTCTCCCAGGCGACCGGCCTGAGCCTGCCGGTCTCGTTCGTCTTCGAGCACCCCACCCCGGCGGAGATCGCCCGCCAGTTGGTCAAGCTGGCCGGCACCGGGACGGCGGAGCAGCCGGAGGCCCCGGCCGGGACGGGGTCGATCGGGGACGGCATCGGCGCCCGGCTGCGGCGGGCCGCCGAGGCC
>NZ_BAAAKJ010000363.1:0-421 GCF_039527695.1 Kitasatospora putterlickiae | reverse complement strand
GGGGAGCTGCCGGCCTCGCTGCGCCGGCTGATGGACGCCGCCGCGGCCCGTCCCGCCTTCGGCTCGGCCGACGACCTGCCCGACCGGGGCGGCGCGTTGGTGCGGCTGGCGGCCGGGCCCGGCCGGGTGAAGGTGGTCTGCGTGCCGTCCTACGTGTACGTGGTCGGCTCCGGTCAGGAGCAGTTCGTGCGGCTGGCCGAGTCCTTCGAGGGCGTGCGGGACGTGCTGGTGTGCGCCCTGCCGGGCTTCGGGACGGAGCTCAACCCGGGCTCCCGGGAGGCCGTCGAGGAGGCCATGGCGGGCGCGATCCGCGCGGCGGTCGGCGACGACCCCTTCGTCCTGGTCGGCTACTCGATGGGCGGCGCCGTCGCCCGGTCGCTGGCCGGCCGGCTGGAGGCCGGCAGCGCCGCGTTCACCGAGT
>NZ_BAAAKJ010000362.1:0-5282 GCF_039527695.1 Kitasatospora putterlickiae | reverse complement strand
TGCTGCTCTGGCACGGGGTCCGCGACGCCGCCGCCGAAGCCGGGCCCGCCGCCGAGGCCGGGCGCGCGGCCCACACCGCGTACGTCGCCGAGCGCTGCGCGGCCTACGTCCGGGAGCACTGCCGACGGCAGGACCTGCTGGCCCTGGTCCTCGCCTGCGCCCGCTGCGCCGCCGACGCGCTGGCGGACCTCACCGACGGCGACCGGGACCGCGCGCTCGCCGTCCTGGACGCCCGCGCGGCCCGCCACCTGTCGCCCACCGCCCCGGTGCCGCTCTGGGTCCCCGGCCGCGCCGACCGGCTCGCCGGCTGAGCGTCCGGCCGGTCGCTACGCGGCCTCGCCACCGCCGATCGACAGGACGAGCGCGGTCGTCCGGCCCCCGGGCGCCTCGTACTCGACGGTCTCGCCGGCCCGGCGCCCGAGCAGCACCCTGCCGAGCGGGCTGTCGGCGGTGACCAGCTCCGGATCCAGCTCCTCGGCGAGTTCGCCGATCCGGACGGTCATCTCGTCGGCGTCCGCGAAGCGCAGCGTCACGGTGCTGCCGACGCCGACGCTCTCGGTGCTCGGCGCCCCGGCGGCCGCCGCCTCGCGCAGCCGTGCCTCGACCACGGTGATCCGGTCGTCCAGCCGGTCCAGCTGGTCGGCCCGCTGCAACTCGTCGGCCTGGTCGGCCCGGTCGCCGACCTCCTCGTCGCCACCGCGGACGGCGGCGGCGACGGCGTCGCGCTCGGTGCGCAGTTCGGCGAGTTCCCGCTCCAAAGCGGTCCGGCCGGTCTCGCTGATGGGTTCGGGTGCACCGGTCATGGCCGTCTCCCTGGTCGGGCCGCCGCGGTGGGCGGCGCGGGCTGATTCCGGCATTTTCGAACATAACGGAGTACGGCCCCCGCGGCTCGGCGACAGCCGTGCTCCTGCTCGGTAACGACTCGCCTTTCCGCCTTCCCAGGGCCGACGGGCGCTCGGTAGAACAGCCGTACCACCATCGCCGAGGCAGGGAACCCAGCCACCATGAGCACCAACGACCCCGCGGGGCACGGCCAGAACCCGTACGAGGGGTACAAGCCGTACGGTCAGCACCCGGATCCGCACGGCAGCGGCCAGGAGCCGCACCAGCAGCAGCCCTACGTCCAGCCGGAGGGCTCCTGGCCGCACGGACACCCCCGGCCGGGCGGCGACCCGTTGCCCGGCGGCCGGCCGCTCGCCCCGGTCGGTGAGCGCGTGGTGGCCCGGCTGATCGACGCCGGTGTGCTGCTCGTGCCCACCGTGCTGCTGTTCGCCGTGTTCGGCGCCTCGATCCTGTACTACGTGGCCGCGTCCCTGCTCGCGTTCGGCTACGAGGCCGCGATGCTGCTCGGCCAGGGCGGCCAGACGGTCGGCAAGAAGGTCATGAAGCTGCGGGTCGTCGACCTCGGCACCGGCGGCAGGGCGGCCGAGAACCCGCTGCTGGTCCGCGCGGCGCTCTACGCGCTGCCCAACGCGGTCTACTGCCTCGGCTCGCTGTTCGCCCTGCTGAACGTGCTGTGGCCGCTGTGGGACAAGCCCTTCCAGCAGGCGCTGCACGACAAGCCGGCCAGGACGGTGGTGGTCAAGGAGTCCTGACCCGCGCCTCGGCCACACCCCTCGCGGACACAACTCACCGCCTCGGGTCAACATTTACTTTCCCCGCGCGACCTCGCATAGTGGCAGGCCGAAACCGAGAGGGGAGCGCTTCCTGTGCCTCAGGCCGAGGAGAACGTGGTACGCCAGGTGGAACTGGAGCGGGCGGAGGTGGCCGCCGTCGTCGCCCTGTTCGACGAGCGGCTCGCCGACACCCGGGCGCTGCTCGCCGTGACGCTCGCGACGCGGGCGGACGGCGCCCGCGAGGCGTACGAGCGGCAGTCGGCGGCCGAACGGCTCGCCCGGGAGGTGCGGCGCCTCGAAGGCGCCGAGGGCGGCCTGGTGTTCGGGCGGATCGACCTGGCGGACGGCACCGCGCTGCGGATCGGCCGGCTGGGCCTGCAGCGCGACGAGGACGAGCTGCCGGCCCTGGTCGACTGGCGGGCGGACGCGGCGCGCGCGTTCTACGAGGCGACGCCGGTGCACCCGATGGGCCTGCGGCGGCGCCGGCACCTGCGGCTGGCGGAGCGCGCCGTCGTCGGGATCAGCGACGAACTGCTCGACGGCTCGGAGCCCACCCCCGAGGACGTGGTCGGCGACGGCCCGCTCGCCGCCGCCCTGCAGGCCCGGCGCACCGGGCGGATGGGCACCGCGGTGGCGACCCTGCAGACGGAGCAGGACGCGATCGTCCGCTCCTCGCACCGGGGGGTCACGGTCGTACAGGGCGGTCCCGGCACGGGAAAGACGGTGGTCGCGCTGCACCGCGCCGCCTACGTGCTCTACGCCTTCCCGAAGGCCGCCGAGCAGGGCGTCCTGGTGCTGGGGCCGAACGCCCGGTTCCTGGACTACATCTCGCAGGTGCTGCCCTCGCTCGGCGAGAACGACGTGGTGCTCGCGACCTGCGCCGAACTCGCGGGCGGCGCCGCCCTCGACGGCCCGGTCGCCGGTGAAGCGCCGGGGGTGGCCCGGCTCAAGGGCGACGCCGCGCTCGCCGGGGCGCTGGCCGGGGTGGTGCGGGCCCGGCAGGCGCCGGACGGGGGCCTGGCGGTGCGGGTCGGGCAGGAGGACGTGCGGCTGGACGAGGCGGAGGTCGGCCGGGTCCGGGACGCCGCCCGGGCCGGCGGGTCGGCCCACCACCGGGCCCGCCGGCTGTTCAAGGAACTGCTGGTGGACTCCGTGACGGCCGTACTGGCCCGGGGCGCCGCCGAGACGCTGGCGCGGATCGACGCCGAGGTCGCCGAGCTGACCGGCATCGACCTCGACCGGGTCGCGGCGGCGGACCTGCGCCACCTGGGCCTGGAGGCCGGGCCGGCCGACGAGGGCCCCGGGTTCGACGTCGACGCGATGCGCGCCGAACTGCTCGACGACGACCATGTCGAGCGCGCCGTCGAGGAGCTGTGGCCACACCTGACGCCCGACGCGGTGGTGGACGCCCTGCTCGGCTCCCCCGGGGCGCTGGCCACCCACCTGCCGGGGTTCACCGCTGAGCAGCGCGCGCTGCTGCTGCGCGCCCCGGGCGCGCCGTGGACCGACGCCGACCTGCCGCTGCTGGACGAGGCGGCGGCGCTGGTGGACGGTCCGCCGGAGCGGGCCTTCGGGCACGTGGTGGTGGACGAGGCGCAGGAGTTCACCGCGCTGCAGTGGCGGATGGTCCTGCGGCGCTGCCCCGGCCGGTCGATGACGCTGGTCGGCGACTTCGCCCAGGCCGGTCCGGCGACCACCGCGCGCGGCTGGCACGAGGCGCTGGCCCCGCACCTCGGCGGCCGCTTCGATCTGCGCACGCTGACCGTCAGCTACCGCACCACCGAGGAGATCCTGGCCGCCACGCGCGGGCTGCTGGCCAGGATCGCCCCGGACCAGCCACCCGTCGGCTCGGTCCGGCACGGCGAGCCGCCGCGCACCCTGGACGCGTCGCCCGCCGCGCTGGCCGGCGTGCTGCGCACGGAGCTGCGCGAGCAGGCGGCGGCGCACCCCGGCGAGCTGATCGGCGTGGTCTGCCCGGACGCGTCGCTCGACGCGCTCACGGCGGCCGGGATGGCGGAGTGGGCCCGGCTGGTGCCCGCGTCCGAGGCCCGGGGCCTGGAGTTCGACACGGCCGTGGTCGTCGACCCCGACGGCATCACCGCCGCCCGACCCGGCGGTGAGCGCGACTCGGCCCGGCGCCCGGGGCGCGGCTCAGGCCCGGTAGGCGAGCAGGCCCATCATCCCGACCTCGCCGTGGTAGGCGTTGTGGCAGTGCGTCATCCACTGTCCGGGGTTGTCGGCGTCGAAGTCGCAGGTCACCGTCCGGCCGGGCAGCACGATCACGGTGTCCTTGCGCGGCCCCTGGTCACCGACCTGGAAGGTGTGGCCGTGCAGGTGCATGGGGTGCCACATCCGCGTCCGGTTGACGAACTCCAGGCGGACCCGCTCCCCGCCGCCGACCAGGAAGGGGTGGGCGGTCGGCTTCGCCATGTCGAAGGGGCGCCCGTCGAGCGCCCAGTCGTACCGCGCCATGCCGCCGGTCAGCTCGATCCGGTGGGTGCGGCCGGGCGTGCGCGCCGGCAGCCGGACCTCGTCCGCCGCCCGCAGCCCGGTGGCGGCGAGGATCCGGCCGTTCAGCTCGGCGGGGCGGACCGTGGCCGCCGGCGCCTCGCCCGCACCGGTGCGGACCAGGGCCCGCCCGGCGGCGTCCTTGCCCTCGGCGAGCGCGGTCAGCGGGAAGACGCCGTCCTGGAGGGTGACCAGGGCGTCGTAGCGCTCGCCCATGCCGATCAGCAGGGCGTCCACCTCCTCGTGCGCCACCGGGTAGCCGTCGGTGTGGGTGACGGTCAGCCGGTGGCCGCCCAGGGCGAGGCGGTAGGCGGTGTCGCCGCCCGCGTTGACGATCCGCAGCCGGACCCGCCGGCCGGGCTCGGACCGGTACACCTCGGGGTCGGCGGCGATCCGGCCGTTCACCAGGTGGTGCGGGTAGCGGACGTCGCCCGCGTCGCCGCCGAGCAGGTCGCTGGTGGCGCCCATGAGCATGAACGACTCCGGCCCGGGCTGTGCTCCCGTGCCGCTCATACCGCTCATGCCGCTCATGTCATGGCCGCCCGTGCTTCCCGTGTTTCCCATGTCGTGGCCGCCGCCGCTGCCGCCGCCCATCCCCTTGCGGAGTTCGGCGAGCGCCTGGTCCGGGGTGCCGGTGACGCCGTCCAGCCAGTCGTCCAGGACGACCACCCACTCCTCGTCGTACCCCAGCGGCTCCCGCGGGTCCTCGACGATCAGCGGCGCGTACAGGCCCCGGTCGAGCTGGACGCCGACGTGCGGGTGGAACCAGTAGGTGCCCGGCCAGTCGGTGACGAAGCGGTAGGTGTGGCTGCCGCCGGCGGCGACCGGCCGCATGGTGACCGGCGGCACGCCGTCCATGTCGTTGCGCAGCGCCAGACCGTGCCAGTGCAGCGAGGTCGGCACGGGCAGGCGGTTGTCCAGCGTGGCGACCAGGGTGTCCCCGGCCGTGGTGCGGACGGCCGCACCCGGCAGGGCGCCGAACGTCCAGGTCACGGCGGTGGTCCCGCCGCCCAGGTCGACGGTCGCGGCCGTCGCGGTCACGGTGACCGGGCGCTCCCGGCCGGTGCCGCGCCGCTTGGCCTCCGTCTCGGCGACGGGGCTGCCGGACGGGTCGACGAGCGGCGGCGCGCCGGCCACGTCCGAACAGGCGGCGAGCAG
>NZ_BAAAKJ010000361.1:1114-1454 GCF_039527695.1 Kitasatospora putterlickiae | reverse complement strand
CGGCGAAGGCCCCGCCGGCCACCGGCAGCAGCGCGATGACCGCGCCGACCAGGCCGGCCGCGGCCCGCTGGCTCCAGCCGAAGGCCGGGATCCGCCGGGCCACCCGGCCGCGCAGCTGCGCCGGGATCTCCAGCAGCACGGAGAGCGCGAAGCAGGCCCAGCCGATCCAGCCGACCACCACCAGCAGCCACAGGAAGAGCCGCCCGTCGTCGGGGCTGGTCAGCAGCGCGCCGAGGCCGTCGGGGGCGAGTTCGCCCATGTCGGCCACCGCCTGGGTGCCGTACAGCAGCAGCGCCGGCACGCCGACGAGCAGGCCGAGCAGGGTGATCAGGGCCGCGAG
>NZ_BAAAKJ010000361.1:0-1094 GCF_039527695.1 Kitasatospora putterlickiae | reverse complement strand
TGCGCGCCGAGCACGGCGCCGCCCCGGCCGCCCCGGCCGCCGCGCCCGCCGCCCGCCCGGTGGGAGGGTTGCGGCGCCGACCGCCGGCCGGACGCGGGGGTGGTGGGCACACCCCGGGCCGGACGCCCGGCACGGGTCTGGTCCTTGACGCGTGGCGCGGCCATCAGTCGGTCTCCGCTTCCTTGACTCCGTGGACGAGGGTGGCACGCCCCTTGCCCGTAACCTTCCGCTTCGCGAGGTCGCCCAGCATGACGGGGCGGAACTCGGCCTCCACCGTGATCTCGACGGTGGCTCCGCCGTCCAAGAAGTCCACCTTCTTGGCCCTCAGGCCGTACAGCCTGAGGTAGCTGTTGGCCGCCTCCTCGGCGTACGCCGTCCGTACCTTGTAACCCTGGCCCTGCAACAGGGCCGCCTCGTCGAGCTGCTGGCCGCCCACCCGGGCGGCCTCCTGGGCGTAGGCGTCGACCCGCTCCGCCAGCCGCAGCTTGCCACCGGCGTCGACGACCAGCGCGATGATCAGCACCAGGCCGCCCGCGCAGAAGGCGACGAACAGCGACAGCGAGCCCCGGTCGGTCCGTGCGCCGGACAGCCCGCCGAACGGCCCGCCGAGCCGGGCGCGGCGGAACCGCCGCACCGCGCGTCCGCGTGCCATGGCGTTCCCTCCCCACCGGTCCGTCCGCCCTCCCCCGGGCGCCCTCCGCATGCGTCTCCCCCGCCCGACGGCTCCCCAATCCCCGTCCGGCCCGCTCGTCCTCACAACCCCGTCACCCCCCGCACCATGACCTGACACATCATCATCCCGCCCACCGCTCACTGACCGCGGTACCGGTCGACCACCGAGACGAACCGCCCGGTGAGGGTCTTCGACAGCGGCACGTTCGGCCCGCCGACCAGGTCGCCGAGGCTCACCTCGCACCGCACCGTCACCTCGACCGTCGCCAGGGTCACCCCGTGGCTGACCAGTTCGCCGTGCTCGACGTCCACCTCGCTGCTCCGGCAGTGCACGCCCTGCTGCACCATGGTGTGCTCGGCGGCGGCCTTCGCCGCGCCGTCCATCCCGTCGACGCTGCGCGCCAGCGAGGCCGTCCGGGCGG
>NZ_BAAAKJ010000360.1:5831-6074 GCF_039527695.1 Kitasatospora putterlickiae | reverse complement strand
CTGTGAGGGGTGGAGTTGACCGGTACTAATAGGCCGAGGGCTTGTCCTCAGACGCTCGCGTTCACTGTGTGGTTCCCGGGTAGCGAACAGCTATCGCCGGCGAACAAGAAACACTTACCAACTAAAAAGTGTGTTTCGCTGAATACCCGATAGGGTTTCGGTGGTCATAGCGTGAGGGAAACGCCCGGTTACATTCCGAACCCGGAAGCTAAGCCTCACAGCGCCGATGGTACTGCAGGGGGG
>NZ_BAAAKJ010000360.1:4416-5805 GCF_039527695.1 Kitasatospora putterlickiae | reverse complement strand
GTGCGCAGGTGTGCACGACCGGCAGAACGGGACTTCCGCCCAGACGCGGGGTGTCCCCGGATGCCGGACAATGGAGACGGTGCACGGCCAGAAGGCCGGTGCCGAACCGCGTGAGGGCAATGGTGTTGCCCGATCCGCGGTGGAGATGAAGCAGCAGAAGGAGTCACCACGATGGCGAACCAGCCTCAGGACCGTCCCGAGCGTCGATCGGACGACGGCCGCGGCTACGAGCCCCGGTCTCGCGGGGGCTGGTCGAACGACCGTGGTCCGCGCCGCGATGACCGCCGCGACGACCGCCGCGATGACCGTGGCGGCGACCGCGGTGGGTTCCGCCGTGACGACCGCCCCTCCGGTGGCTATGGCGGCCGTGACCGTGACGACCGTGGTGGCGACCGCGGTGGGTTCCGCCGTGACGACCGCCCCTCCGGTGGCGGCTTCCGTCGCGATGACCGTCCGGGTGGGTTCGACCGGGGTGGCCGTGACGACCGTGGCGGGTTCCGTCGCGATGACCGTCCGGCCGGCGGTGGCTTCCGCCGCGATGACCGCCCCTCCGGCGGGTACGGCGGTCGTGACCGTGACGACCGTGGTGGCGACCGTGGCGGTTTCCGCCGTGACGACCGTCCGGCCGGTGGCGGCTTCCGTCGCGATGACCGTCCGGGTGGGTTCGACCGGGGTGGCCGTGACGACCGTCCGCGCCGCGACGACCGCCGCGATGACCGTGGCGGCGACCGCGGCGGTTTCCGCCGGGACGACCGCCCCTCCGGTGGCTACGGCGGTCGTGACCGTGACGACCGTGGTGGCGACCGCGGCGGCTTCCGCCGTGACGACCGTCCGGCCGGTGGCGGCTTCCGTCGCGATGACCGTCCGGGTGGGTTCGACCGGGGTGGCCGTGACGACCGTGGCGGGTTCCGTCGCGATGACCGTCCGGCCGGTGGCGGCTTCCGTCGCGATGACCGTCCGGGTGGGTTCCGTCGTGACGACCGTGACGACCGTCCGCGCCGTGAGGACCGTCCGTTCCGTGACCGTGACGACCGTGGTGGCGACCGCGGTGGCTTCCGCCGGGACGACCGCCCCTCCGGCGGGTACGGCGGTCGTGACCGTGACGACCGTGGTGGCGACCGCGGCGGCTTCCGCCGTGACGACCGCCCGGCCGGTGGCGGCGGCTTCCGCCGTGATGACCGTCCGGGTGGGTTCCGTCGTGACGACCGTGACGACCGTCCGCGCCGCGATGACCGTGGTGGCGACCGCGGCGGGTTCCGTCGCGACGACCGCCCCTCCGGCGACCGCGGCGGGTTCCGTCGCGACGACCGCCCCTCCGGCGACCGGGGCGGCTTCCGCCGTGACGACCGCCCGTCCGGCGACCGTGGCGGCTACCGGGGCGGGCGCGGC
>NZ_BAAAKJ010000360.1:0-4386 GCF_039527695.1 Kitasatospora putterlickiae | reverse complement strand
ACCGCGGCGACCGCGGTGGTTACCGCGGCGGGCGCGACGACCGTGGCGGCTACCGCGGTGGCCGTGACGAGCACGGCGGCCGCGACCAGGACGACCGCCGGGGCAACTACGAGCCGGTCAGGCGCCTGCCGATCCCGGAGGACGTCACCGGCTTCGAGATCGACGCGGACGTCCGCCAGGAGCTCAAGAGCCTGCCCAAGACGCTCGCCGACGACGTCGCCCGCAACCTGGTGATGGTCGCCCGCCTGCTCGACAGCGAGCCGGAGGAGGCGTACCAGTACTCGCGCGTCGCCCTGCGGCTGGCCTCCCGCGTCGCCGCCGTCCGTGAGGCGGCCGGCTTCGCCTCGTACGTGACCCAGCGCTACTCGGAGGCGCTGACCGAGTTCCGCGCCGCCCGCCGGATGACCGGCCGGGTGGACCTGTGGCCGGTCATGGCCGACTGCGAGCGCGGCCTGGGCCGCCCGGAGCGGGCGCTGGCGATGGCCGGCGAGCCCGAGGTCAAGCAGCTGGACAAGGCCGGTCAGGTCGAGATGCGCCTGGTCGCGGCCGGTGCGCGCGGCGACATGGAGCAGTTCGACGCCGCCGTCGTCACCCTGCAGAGCCCCGAGCTGGCCTCGTCGGCCGTGCACTCGTGGACGGCGCGTCTGCGGTACGCCTACGCCGAGGCGCTGATCGCGGCCGGCCGTGGCGAGGAGGCCCGCGACTGGTTCGCCAAGGCCGCTGAGGCGGACACCGACGGCACCACCAACGCCGCCGAGCGCCTCGCCGAGATCGACGGCGTGGAGTTCGTGGACGCCCTGGACCCCGAGCTCGCCGACGAGGAGTCCGAGCCGGCCGTCGCCGAGCCGGCCAAGCGCAAGGGCGGCGAGGCCTCGGACGAGGACGTCATCTTCGAGGACGACGAGGACGTCGAGGAGTTCTACGACGAGGACGACCTGGAGATCGACGAGGACTTCGACGGCGTGGTCCCCGAGCGGGCCCCCGCCGCCGAAGAGGCGAAGAAGGACGACGAGTCCGACAAGTAACCGTCGGACCTGACGACGAGTGAGGCCCTGCCGCGCCCCGGGAGATCCGGGGTGCGGCAGGGCCTCACTGCGTTCCGGCGGGTCGGCCGGGGCGAGGGGGCGTCAGCCGAGTTCGAGGTTGCGCAGCACCAGTCCGGTGGCCGGCTTCGGGCCGAAGGAGGTGGACTTGCGCGGCATGGTGACGCCCTGTTCGGCGAGCCGGCGGACCACGCTCTCCCGCACCGGGTGCAGCAGCACGGCCGTCCCGCCGCTGCGGGCGGCCTCGCGTTCGGCGGCGGCCGCCGTGTGCAGGTAGCCGATGTCGTCGGGGCCGTCGGGGACCCGCCAGGTGTGGTCGAGCAGGGTGGAGTGCAGCACGGTGGCGTCCAGGTGGCGCCACTCCTCGGGCTTGTCGCGCGGCACGGTGGCGTCGAGCAGGGTCTCGTCGGGGTCGCCGACGAGCCGGTAGACGCCGTCCCCGCCGGTCAGCAGGAAGCCGCTGCCGCCGTGCCGCTTCTGCTCGGCGAGGGCCTGCAGGGCGGTGTCCAGCGGGCCGGGGACCTCCTTGACCCGCCACTGGTCGCCGAGCCGCCGCAGGGCCTCGGCGACCGGCAGGCGGTACAGCACCCGGTGGATGGCCCGCACCCGCAGCGGGTAGCGGGCGGTGTCGACCAGCAGCACCAGCCCGCGGTCCCAGGGGCTGCGCGGCAGGTGGCGGTGCTCGCGCTGGAGCCGCAGGTACATCTCCCAGCGGTGGTGGCCGTCGGCGATGAGGGCCCGGCAGGTGGCCAGGTCGCGGCCGACCGAGGCGATCTCGGCCGGGTCGGTGACCGACCACAGGCGGTGGTGGGTGCCGTCGGAGGTGGTCGTGGTGAGCAGCGGTTCGCCGCGTACCGCGTGCTCGATCACCTCGGCCGCCCCGCCGCTGCCGCGGTAGGTGAGCAGCAGTGGTTCGAGGTTGGCCCGGGTGGTGCGCATCAGGCCGACCCGGTCGGCGACCGGCCGGGGCATCACGTCCTCGTGGGGGAGGACCACGCCGGTCTCGTTGCCGCTGATCGCCAGGGCGCCGATGAGACCGCGCTGCAGCAGCTCGGGGGTGTCGCCGGTGGCGGGCACCCGCTGCTCGTAGACGTACAGGGCGGGCACCGGGTCGGCGGCCAGGACGCCCTCGCGCTGCCACTCGCGCAGCAGCCGGGCGGCGTGCCGGTAGCGGGTGTCGCGGTCGGGGCGGTCGCCGGTGTCCTCCGGTTCGGGGCGCGGCAGGATCAGCCGGACGACGTTGTGCGGGTCGGCGGTCTCCAGGTCGAGCCTGCGGCCGGGGTCGACGACGTCGTACGGCGGAGAGGTGACGGAGGCCAGGGCGCCGACCCGGTCGGGGACGTACCGGAGGCCGCGGAACGGGGACAGGGACAGACCTGCGGTGGCGACGTGCCCGGGATCGCCGGGGCCGCCGTGCGGAGACTCCACTCCGCTTTCTGCACTGGGTGTGCTCATTCTGGGCATCGTAACCGGGTACGCGTTGTTCAGAGATCGGAACACCCGTGCCGGTCCGGCGGCGGGTGTCGTGACCGAGGGCGAGGTACGGCGTGGACGAGCGCGACGAGCGGGTGGACGACGGCGTCGGTGGCGGTGCCGGCGGGGCCGTCGGTGGCGGCGGCGTGCCGGAGCAGCAGCGGCGGTCCGGGGACCCGGCGGGGGACGTCTACGAGTGGTTCCGCCGGGGCGCGAAGCTGCTGGCCCAGGGCAATCCGGCGGCGGCCGAGCAGCTGCTGGCCCGGGCGGCCGCGGCGGAGCCGGCCTCGCGCAGCATCCGGGAGTCGCTGGCCCGGGCGCAGTTCGACGCGGGCTCGTACGCGGCGGCGCTGGAGAACTTCCGGACCGTGGCGCTGGCGGATCCCTCGGACGACTACGCTCAGTTCGGGTGGGGTGTGGCGGCGGCCCGGCTGGGGGACTTCGAGTCCTCCGCCGAGCACCTGGCGCTGGCCGTGGCGATGCGGCCGGACGCCGATCACTACCGGGCCGCGCTGCGGCAGACCCGGGCGACGCTGGCGGCCCGGGCCGGGGCGTTCGGCCCGCTGCTGCCGGGGGCGCCGGGGTACCTGGAGCCGCCGCGGGGCCGGGCTTCCGGGCAGGAGCCGGGAACCACGGCGGGTCCGGAACCGACGGGTGAGCGGGACCGGCGGGACGGCTGAGCCCGGACGGACGGGTGCCCACGGGGCCCGCGCCGGCCGCCGTCGGCACCGATGAGCACGAATGACGCGATGAGTGAGGTAGGGCAGGCATGACCGAGACGGCCACCACCGTGCGACGGACCGCGCCGGGCGGCAGCGAGCAGCCGCTGACCGAGGCGTACGACACGGCACTGCTGGACCTCGACGGCGTGGTGTACGCCGGACCGGACGCGATCGAGCACGCCGTGGACTCGCTGGCGGCGGCCCGCGAGGCCGGGATGCGGCTGGCGTACGTGACCAACAACGCCTCCCGCCCGCCCCGGGTGGTGGCCGCGCACCTGAGCGAGCTGGGCGTGCCGGCCGAGCCGGCGGACGTGATCAACTCCGCGCAGGCGGCGGCCCGGGTGCTCGCCGAGAAGCTGCCGGCCGGCGCGAAGGTGCTGCTGGTGGGCGGCCTGGGGCTGGAGGAGGCGCTGGCCGAGCGCGGGCTGGTCGCGGTCCGGTCGCTGGCCGAGGAGCCGCTGGCGGTGGTTCAGGGCTTCGACGCCTCAGTGGGCTGGACGCACCTCGCGGAGGCCTCGTACGCGGTGCAGGCCGGGCTGCCGTGGGTGGCGTCCAACACCGATGTGACGGTGCCGACCGCGCGCGGGATCGCGCCGGGCAACGGGATGCTGGTGGCGGCCGTGAGGGCGGCGACCGGGGTGGAGCCGGAGGTGGCGGGCAAGCCGCTGCCGCCGATGCACCGCGAGACGGCGCTGCGGACGGGCGCGAAGCGGCCGCTGGTGGTGGGTGACCGGCTGGACACCGACATCGAGGGCGCGTTCAACGGCGGGGTGGACAGCCTGCTGGTCTTCACCGGGGTGACCACGGCGGCGCAGCTGCTGGCGGCCCCGGCCGAGCACCGGCCGACCTATCTGGCGGCGGACCTGCGGGGGCTGCTGACCGGGCACGCGCCGGTCACGGCGCGGCCGGGCGGCGGGTTCTCCTGCGGCGGGTTCGTCGCCTCGGCGCAGGACGGCGTGCTGCGGCTGGAGGGCGTCGGGGCGGACCGCTGGGACGGGCTGCGGGCGCTGTGCGCGGCGGCGTGGACGGCGCTGGACGCGGACGGCGAGCCGGCCGACGGCCGCAAGGCGCTGGCCGAGCTGGGGTTCTAGCGGCAACGCCGTTCAGTTAGGCGTGGGGCCTGCATGTCAAGGCCGGTAGGCAAAGCA
>NZ_BAAAKJ010000359.1:0-1573 GCF_039527695.1 Kitasatospora putterlickiae | reverse complement strand
CGCCGTCGCACCGGGGCCCACCGGGACCGCAGACGCCGACGCCGGGGCGGCCGACGCCGCGCGCCCGGAGCGTGCCGAGCCTGCCGAACCGCACGCCGCCACCGCCGCCAGCAGCACCCCCGTCGCCGCCGCAGCGGCCACCTTCCGACCGGCCCCGCCCATGTCCCGCCCCTCTCGTGTCCGTGGCCCATCAAGATAGACGCGCCCCCGGGTGGCCGGCTCCCCGGGGCGGACCCTCAGGGCCCGGCCGGCGGGACGGCCCCCGGCGCGCCCGGCGGGAGCGGCTCGACGCCGGTGACCCGACTGATCCGGGTCGGCTCGATCAGCACGACCACCCGCCGCTCCCCCGGGACGACCCACTCGTACGCCTCCACGCCGAGGTAGGTGCGGGCCAGCCGGTCCATGTTGCGCACCGCCTCCTCGCCCTCGACGAAGCGCACCGCGCGGCCCCGGATCTGTACCCGGTCGTAGGGGTCGGCGGGGTCGGCGAGCGAGAGGCAGACCCGGGGGTCCCTGCGCAGGTTCCGTTCCTTGACGCGGCCCACGGAGGTGTTGAACAGCAGCAGGTCCCCTTCCATCCCCACCCACATCGGGCTCACGTGCGGCGACCCGTCGGCGTTGACCGTGCCGACGTACCAGATGTGCCCCGCCTCGATCCGGTTCCGGACGTCCTTCGAGATCTCGACCATGCGCGGAGTCTTCCCTCCGCCCGCGCGGTCGTCACCCGGACCGCCCACGGCACTCGGGTGAACACGCCCGGAACCTCCACTCGAAGGGCCCACCGACCGGGCCGCCGCTGCCGCCTTCGGGTGGCAACGGCCGCCACCGTGGTTGACGTTGGATCAGGCGCCTGCCCGCGAGTCCCCTGGCCGACGACGTGTCGGCGATCCCGGGTACCGCGCCGGAAGGATCATCATCATGCGTTCTGCACGCACGCTGCTCGCCGGGGCCGCCGTCGCCGCGGCCCTGACCGTCGGTGCCCCGCTCGCCTACGCCGACGGTGCCTCCGACCCGGGCAAGAACCTGACCTGGGAGGAGAAGCAGGAGAAGGCCGCCAGCCCCGAGGGCCAGAAGACCTGGGAGGAGAAGCAGAAGGGCTCCGAGGGCAAGGGTTCGGAGGGCAAGGGTTCGGAGGGCAAGGGCTACGAGAGCAAGGGCGAGGAGAAGGCCCCGCACGGTGGCGTGCACACCGGCGGCGGCGGGCTCGCGCTCTCCGGCGGCGGCCTCGCCTCCGGCGCGGTCCTGCTGCTCGGCGGCCTCGGGGCGGGCGCGGTCGCGCTGCGCCGCGGCCGCCGTACCGCCGGCGCCGCCGTCTGATTCCCGCGCCGTTCCCGCCGCCTCCCCTTCGCGGGTGGAGGCGCGCGGGGCGGCGCTTTCGGTTCGTCGGTCCCGCGGCCTCCGGAGCGCGGGCCGCGGAGAGGAGTACGAGCGACGATGGCCGGTCCGATCACCGGTACGTCCCGCCTGCTGCGCGGGGGAATGGGCGCCGCGGCGCTCGGTCTGCTGCTGATCTACAACTCGGTGGACACCGTCCCGGCGGACGGGTCCGTACCGGGGCAGGCCGCGCCCCCGG
>NZ_BAAAKJ010000358.1:0-7869 GCF_039527695.1 Kitasatospora putterlickiae | reverse complement strand
CGAACAGCCCGCCCAGCGCCAAGCCGCCGCCCAGGTCGCCGCGCAGGCCGCCACCGCACAGACCGCCACCGCGCAGCCCGCCGCCGGCCTCGGCGCACCGGCCGCCGCCCCGGTCGTCCCGCCCCCGCCGCGAGGAGGCACCACCATCGAGCAGACCACCGTCGAGCCGCCCGCCGCCGTGCCGCCGCCCGCCCCCGCGCCGACGGCGGGCCGGTTCGGCCCGTTCCTGACCAACGGCCACGCCGGCGAGCAGCTGGCCCTGCTGGCCGAGGTCGGCGGCAAGGTCGGCACCACCCTCGACCTCGGCTTCACCGCCCACGAGCTGTGCCGGGTGCTGGTCCCCCGGGTCGCCGACTTCGCCTGCGTCGACCTCGTCGACGGCCTCATCTCCGACTCCGAACTGCCCGAGGCCCGCCCCGACGACGCCACCATGCTCCGCCGGGTCGCGCTCGCCCGCAACGAGTCCGCCGGCCAGTGGGACCACGTGCTCGCCGAGGGCTCCCTGGTCGCCATGCCCCGCCGTACCCCGCCCGGCATGGCCCTCCAGCTCAACCAGCCGGTGCTGGTCCCGGTGATCACCCGGGACGTCGCCGTCGACTACGCCGCCGCGCTCGGCGGCCCGGACCTCGTCCCGGTGGTCTCCGACCGCTCGATGCTGGTGGTGCCGCTCTCCGCGCGCGGCACCGTGCTCGGCATCCTCAAGCTGCTCCGGCTCCCCGACCGCGGCCCCTTCGACGAGGGCGACGCCGCCACCCTCAAGGAACTGGCCGCCCGGGCCGCGCTCTCACTGGACAACGCCCGGCTGCACCGGGCCGAGTCCCGGGTCGCCACCACCCTCCAGCGGTCGATGATCCCGACCCGGCCGCCGCAGATCCCCGGCGTCCAGATCGCCCACCGCTACCTGCCCGGCGACTCCCGGGCCGAGGTCGGCGGCGACTGGTTCGACGCGATCCAGCTGCCCGGCAGCCGGGTCGCCCTGGTGGTCGGCGACGTCATGGGCCACGGCCTGCACTCGGCCGCCGCGATGGGCCGCTTCCGCACCGCGATGCAGACCCTGGCCGCCCTCGACCTGCCGGCCGGCCAGCTGCTGCGCCACCTGGACAACCTGGCCCACAAGCTCGGCGACGACCACCTCGCCACCTGCCTGTACGCGGTCTACGACCCGATCAACCGGACCTGCGAGCTGGCCAGCGCCGGCCACGTCCCACCGGTCCTGGTCCACCCCGACGGCACCGGCGAACTGCTGGAGATCCCGGCCGGCGCCCCGATCGGGGTGGGCGGGGTCCCGTTCGTCGCCAAGACCATCGACGTCTCGGACGGCTCGATGCTGGTGCTCTGCACCGACGGGCTGGTCGAGGTGCGGGGCGGTGACATAGGAGCCGGGCTGGCCGCGCTCTGCGGCAACCTGATCGACCCCACGCAGAGCCCCGAGGAGGCCTGCGACGTGGTCCTGGACCGGCTGCACTCGGACGACCGCAAGGACGACGTCGCGCTGCTGGTGGCCCGCTTCGACGGGGTCGCGCCGAGCGAGGTCGCCACCTGGGACCTCACCGTCGACCAGCGCGAGGTCGGCCGGGCCCGCGCCCTGGTCCGCGAGCAGCTCGCCGCCTGGCACCTGGAGTCGGTCAGCGACACCGTCGTGCTGCTGGTCAGCGAACTGGTCACCAACGCCGTCCGGGTCGCCCGCGACCGGGTCCAGCTCCAGCTGATCCGGGTCGACAAGCTGCTGGTCGAGGTCAGCGACGACAACCACAACCTGCCCTCGCTGGAACCCGCCGAACAACTCGGCGAGACCGGCCGCGGCCTCACCCTGGTCACCAAACTCGCCGACCACTGGGGCACCGCCCGCAAGGCCGTCGGCAAGGTCGTCTGGTTCGAACTGCCGCTCTAGTACGAGCCCTACGAGCCCTACGGGACCGCCGCACCGGCCGGGGTGCGGAGGCGGGCCTCGGCGGCCGCCTCCAGCGAGGCGGTGGCCGTCGCCACCACGGCGGCCGCGCCGACCCCGGCCAGCACCCGGGGCCAGAAGTCCCCGAACACCTCCACCGAGACCGCGATCAGCAGCGCCGCGATCACCGCCACCACGTGCTCCATGCCCGCCAGGTTCGGCAGCACGACCGCCTCACCGACCATCAGCGCCACCACCAGTCCGGCGGTGAACCAGGCCCGGCAGCGGAACGCGACGCAGATCGCCAGCGCCACCACCGCGGCCGACGGCCCGGTGTCCCGCACATGGGCGACCCACTTGGGGAACCCGAAGAGGTGGTCCGGCCCGATCGCCACGCCGACCCGGGCGAACAGCGTCCCGGCCAGCGTGCAGGTGTAGGCCACCACCAGGGTCAGCCGCCGGCCGAGCACGATCTCGGCGATCCCGAAGACCACGAAGACCTGCGCCAGCGCCCCCCACACCGGCAGGTCCAGAGCCGGCACGTACAGCGAGAGCGGCGTCCGCAGCAGCGAGACCTCCAGCGGCAGCGCCGCCTTCACCACGCCGATCTGGGTGACCAGGCGCTCCCCGCCCGGCAGGTGCTGGACGATGCTGAACAGCAGGATCAGACAGGTCGCCGCGGTGGCCAACGGGACGGCCGCGAACTTCTTGCGGACCACCCGTTCCCGGACCGTGCGGAACAACGTTCCCCACTCGGCGACAGCGGCCTCTCCGGCAATAGCCAGCGGTCCCTTTCGCACGCCCCCCGCGCGGGTCCTCCGCATCACAACCCGTTCTCCAAATCCCCGTTGACGCAAGCGCCTTCCCGACTACCCCCCACATTAGAAGCCGCTTAATGAATCCACATCGGCATTAATGCGGATCCCCGTCATCCTCAGGGGGGAGGGGCCACCCCGAAATCCCCCCATCCGGGTGACCGGTCCCCTCCGCCCCCCGGCGGAGGGTCTACCCCTTCCCGCCCCGTGCCGCCACCGGCACGCGGGGCGCCTCGACGGCGGGCGGTCCCTGGTGCCGGCGACGGAACAGCGCGGGCAGGCTCGGTGCGGTGATGAAGCCCTCGGCCCGGGCACTGGCGATGCCGATCCGCGGAATCTCGCTGCTCTTCTCGAACAGCAGATAACGCGGCTCCCAGATCGGCCGGTACTTGGCGTTGGCCCGGTAGAGCGATTCGATCTGCCACCAGCGCGAGAAGAAGCCCAGAACGGAACGCCAGAGCCGCAGCACCGGCCCGGCGCCGAGCTTCGAGCCGCGCTCGAAAACGGAACGGAACATCGCGAAGTTCAACGAGACCCTGGCCAGATTCACCTCGCCGGCGCGCTGCAGGAGCTCGATCACCATGAACTCCATCAGCCCGTTCTCGGTGTCCCGGGCCCGGCGCATGAGATCCAGCGAAAGTCCGTCCACGCCCCACGGAACGAAACTGAGCAGCGCCTTCAGCTCGCCGTCGGCGTCGTGGCACTCCAGCATCACGCAGCGTCCGTCGCCCGGATCGCCGAGCCGGCCCAGCGCCATCGAGAAGCCGCGCTCGGTCGCGCCGTCGCGCCACTGGTCGGCCTTGGCGACCAGGTCGGCCATCTCGCTCTCGGGGATCTCCTCGTGGCGGCGGATCCGCACCGTGTACCCGGCCCGCTTGACCCGGTTGTAGGCCTGGCGCACCACCCGCATCGCCCGGCCGTCCAGCGAGAACTCGTCCAGCTCGACGATCGCCTCGTCGCCCAGCTCCAGCGCGTCCAGGCCGTGCCGGGCGTAGATCACCCCGGCCTCCTCGGAGGCGCCCATCACGGCCGGCGCCCAGGCGTGCTCGCGGGCCTCGGCCAGCCAGGCGTCGATCGCGCCCGGCCAGGCCTCCGGGTCGCCGATCGGGTCGCCGGAGGCCAGCGAGACGCCGCCGATCACCCGGTAGGCGACCGCCGCCTTGCCGCTCGGCGAGAAGATCACCGCCTTGTCCCGGCGCAGCGCGAAGTAGCCGAGCGAGTCCCGCTCGCCCTGCTTGTCCAGCAGCACCCGCAGCCGCTGCTCGTCCTCGGCGGTGAGCAGTTCGCTGCCGCGCGGGCTGCGGAAGGCCACGTAGAGGACGAGCAGGAAGAGCAGCGCGCCCATCGCGTTGATGACCGCGTTCACCCAGGTCGGCGCGTCGATCACGGAGCGCAGGTGCTCCGACGGGGTGACGGTGACCATCCGGCCGACCGAGTAGCGGAACATGTCCCAGAAGTCCGCGTCCGGCAGGTTGTTGGTCAGCGCGACCAGCGCGGCGCCGACCACCCCGCCGAAGCCCAGGCCGGCCACGAAGGTGGCGGCGGCGGTCTTCGGGTTGGAGCGGTCGCCCTTGGAGGTGAACTCCTTCCGGCCGACCACCAGTGCCAGCACGAAGCCGCAGGTCAGCACGGTGGAGACATAGTTCAGCGGGTGCCGGTCGAAGCCCTCCTCGGGCAGCGACATGGCGACCAGGTAGAGCACCGCGAACAGCCCGGCCAGGGCGATGTTGAAGATCCACGCGGCCCGCTTGCGGCGCCTCATGGCGATCGCCAGGAAGACCGAGAGCACCGCGCTGCTCAGGCCCGCGGTCATCAGGTAGGGGGTGAAGTACTCACCCTCGTTGTGCGTCTCGACCTGGTCCCGGAACTGCGCCAGCAGCACGGTGACCAGGTTGAGCAGGGCGATCAGCCGCAGGTACCAGACGGTCGCCACGGCGGCCCGCGGACGCCAGCGCGCCGTGAACGCGCCGGGCTCGGACCCGGACCCGGTGGGGGAGGTGGACGGCTCCGGCTTCACAGTGGACGACACGGTTCAATTCCAAACGATCAGGTGGTGGGTCGCATCCGCAGACGACCCGGCTGGACACCCACCTCGGCCGGCAGGCCGACTGAGCGGCAGCCGATTCCATGGTTCCCCACCCACGATGAGAATCGCGTGAACCAGGCAGCGGATTCACACCCCCGCCGTTCGGCGGGGGTCGCCCGGCCGGTACGGGCCCGGCAAAGCCGCCGGTCAGGCCCTACCCTCGATGGCAGTCACGCGGCCGGGCCGACCCGGCCGCCGAACCGAGGAGGGACCCATCACCACCACCCGCGTGCTGATCGTGGACGACGAGATCCTGGTCCGGTCCGGGCTGGGCCTCATCGTCGGTTCCGCCCCCGATCTGGAGGTGGTCGGCGACTGCTCCGGGGCGCAGACCGAGGAGCACGTCACGCGGCTGCGTCCGCACGTGGTGCTGCTCGACATCCGGATGCCCGACATGGACGGCATCTCGGTGCTCCGCCGGCTCCGGGCGCTGCCCGACCCGCCGGCCGTGGCGATGCTCACCACCTTCGACACCGAGGAGTACATCGGCACCGCGCTGCGCGCCGGGGCGTCCGGCTTCCTGCTCAAGGACACCGCCCCCGAGCAACTGGTGCACGCCGTCCGGGTGCTCGCGGCCGGCGGCAACATCCTCTCCCCCACGGTGACCCGCACCGTGATCGGCGGCTACGTGGACGGCGGCGGCCGGGTCGCCGAGGCCGCCACCCTGGCCCGCACGCTCACCGGCCGGGAGCTGGACGTGCTGGCGCTGCTCGGCGAGGGCCTGTCCAACGCCGAGATCGCCGACCGGCTGTTCCTCGGCACCGGCACCGTGAAGGACCACATCAGCGCGATCCTCGGCAAGCTCGGCGCCGCCAACCGCGTCCAGGCGGCCGTGATCGCCCACCGGGCCGGCCTGGTCCGCCCGAAGCCGAGCGACGGGGTATGACCGGCGAGGCCGTTCCGGTACGACGCCCGCCGGCCGGGTTGACCGCGCCCTGGCTGATGCTCCTGCTGCCCGCCCTCTACTCGCTGGTCGACGCCGCCCTGGTGGCCCGGGGCGCGCCGCCGTGGCAGTCCCTGCTGTCGGTGCTGGCCGCCGTCGCGCTGCTGTGGCGGCGGCGCTTCCCGGTCACCGTACTGCTGCTGACCATGCCCGGCAGCTACCTCGACGACATCTGGCTCGCCCCGATCACCGCCGTCTACACGGTGGCCGCCGAACGCCCCCGGCCGCGGGTGGTGGTGCCCTGCGCCACCCTGTTCGCACTGGTCGAGTTCTTCCACTGGCCGGTCTCCGAGCAGACCTTCACGATCAGCCGGGACACCGCCCTGTACGCCATCCAGTCGGTGATGCTCGCGGCCGGCCCGGCGGCCACCGGTCTGCTCTCCCGGACCCGGCGCGAGCTGGCGTCCCGGCTGGACGAGCTGACCCGGGGCCAGGAGCGGGAGAGCCGGCTGCTCGCCGAACGGGTGCTCAGCGAGGAGCGCGGCCGACTCGCCCGGGAGATGCACGACGTGGTCTCGCACCAGGTCAGCCTGATCAGCATCCAGGCGGGCGCGCTCCAGGTGTCCACCCCCGACCCGTCGGCCGCGGGCGTCGCCAGGACCATCCGCGAGCTATCCGTGCGCACCCTGGAGGAGCTGCGCCAGATGGTCGGGGTGCTGCGGGCCGGCGGACCGCGGATGGACACCCCGCTGGCCCCGCAGCCCCGGCTGGCCGACCTGCCCCGGCTGATCGAGGAGAGCGGGCTGCGCGCGGACGCCGAACTCGTCCCGGGCGACCGCCCCTGGCCGGAGGCGGTCGAACGGGCCGCCTACCGCACCGTGCAGGAGGCGCTCACCAACATCACCAAGTACGCGCCCGAGGCCGCGGTGCACGTCCGGGTCCGGGCCCGCGGGCGCCGGCTGCGGGTCGAGGTGCGCAACGACGCGCCGCCGGTCCGCCCCGCGCGGATCCTGCCCGGCGGCGGCCACGGCCTGGTCGGGCTGCGCGAACGGGCTCAGTTGCTCGGCGGTTCGCTCACCGCCGGCCCGACCCCGGACGGCGGCTTCGAGGTCCGCGCCGACCTGCCGGCCCCGTCCTCCTGAGCGGTCCTCCGGAGGCGAGGGGGAGCGGAAACAAAAAAGCCCCGCAGATCCGAAGATCTGCGGGGCTTCGCTGTGCGCGAGGGGGGAGTTGAACCCCCACGCCCTTTCGGGCACTGGAACCTGAATCCAGCGCGTCTGCCTATTCCGCCACCCGCGCATGGGTGTTTTCACCGCTTGCCGGTCGATCAGCCGATCCGCTCGGTACCATGTGGCCTTCGCGGTTCTTCGATCGGGCCACCCGGTGGGCGCCCCTTCCGACATGCAAAACAGTAGCACGACCTGCGGGTCGCCTCCGAATCCGTTCCCGGGGCGCCCGAGCGCATCCGAACGGATGCCCGGGGAACAGGCGAGCGAGGGATGGCGGCCACGCCCGGCGGGTAGCCCTGGCATGGTGCCGCCCGGATGCGTCACCCTGTGTGTCCGAGCCCACCCCCGGGAACCACGTGGTCCGGGAACCGTACGGATGGCCCCGGCGTGGATACGATCAGTACGGAAGTACCGCAAGTAGGCACGACCGGCTCCTCCCGGACACCGGTCGGCAGGCAGGCGAACGAACCCTGGAAGGGGGTGCCCCATGGGAGTGCTGAAGAAGTTCGAGCAGCGACTTGAGGGTCTCGTCAACGGCACCTTCGCCAAGGTGTTCAAGTCCGAGGTCCAGCCCGTGGAGATCGCCGGTGCGCTGCAGCGCGAGTGCGACAACAACGCGAGCATCTGGAACCGCGAGCGGACCGTCGTGCCCAATGACTTCATCGTCGAGCTCAGCCCGCACGACTACGAGCGGCTGAGCCCCTACTCCGGACAGCTGGGCAACGAGCTCGCCGGCATGGTCCGCGAGTACGCCGAGGCGCAGCGCTACAGCTTCATGGGCCCGCTCCAGGTGAACCTGGAGAAGGCCGAGGACCTCGACACCGGCCTGTACCGGGTGCGCAGCCGCACGCTCGCCGCGGAGGAACCGCAGCAGCACGCCCCCGCGCATCCGACCCAGCCCGGCTACGGCCGCCCGCCGGCCGCCCAGGGGCCCGGCGCGCTCGGGCACGCCGGGCTCGGCGGCAACC
>NZ_BAAAKJ010000357.1:0-1951 GCF_039527695.1 Kitasatospora putterlickiae | reverse complement strand
CGTCGGAGCCGGGCGGGAGTCGGCGCCGGCCGCGCAGGAGGCGGGGGCGCCGAACCCCCAGAGCTGTGCGAGCAGTGCTCCGCCGGCCGCGACGGCCCGCGGCCGGGGCAGCCACCGCCGGACCGCGCGCCACCCGCCGCCGACGGTCCGTCGGGCGGGTTCCGGGCCCCTGGTCGCGTGATTGGCTCGCACGTGAATCGAGAACGAGCGGGCGGACCGTGAGGACACGGACGGTTGTCGCGGACGGCCGTCGCGGACCGTCCGCCGTGCTCCGCTCAGGAGTTGGGGCGCAGCGTCCAGACGACCGTCATGACGCCGGTCACCGCTCCGTCGGCGCGGGTGATCTCGACGGTCACCGGGAACTCCGGGCGCTCGCCCCGGTCGAGCTCGGCGACGATGTCGGCGGCCGGCCGGCCGAGCACGGCGGTGGCCGTGACGGCGCCCATGGCGAGCTTCTTGTAGGAGATCTCGGCGCTCACCGCGAGCGGCACCGCGCGCGAGAGCTGCTCGCCGAAGGCGCCCAGCACGATGCAGCCGCTGGCCGACTCGGCGAGGGTGAACATCGCGCCGGCGTGCGGGCCGCCCACGTGGTTGTGGTACTCGGGCTGGTCGGGCAGTCGGAGCACCGCGCGCTCCGGGGTGGTCTCCAGGTATTCGAGCTTGAGGGTCCGGGCCATCGGGACGGTGGAGTCGAGCAGCTGGCCGATCGAAGCAGTGGTCATGGCGGCAACGTTACTAGCCGGTAGCTTCCGGCGGCAGACCCGTGACCGGGGAAGGGAATGAGACGCGGACCACGGTGCGACGCGCGCCACACCACCCCCGCCAGGCCGCCGCCGATGTGAGGGAACGCGAAAAAGCCCGAGGGGCCGGTCCCTTGACGAGACCGGCCCCTCGGGGGCGATGGGGTGAGTGACGGGACTCGAACCCGCGGCCACCTGGACCACAACCAGGTGCTCTACCAACTGAGCTACACCCACCATCTGTCCGGACCGTTCACGCTCTTCGGCGTTCCCGCTCCGACAAGAAGAACTCTACAGGATCCGGGAGGGTGCTCGCGCCAGGGTTTCCGCTCCCCGGGCGCGAGCACCTCCGCCGCCTACGGGCTCAGTCCGCCTGCGCCCGGTACTTCTCGGCGATCGCGCGCGCGGTGTCGGTGTCCGGGCCCGGCTGCGCGACGAACACCGCCTCGCGGTAGTAGCGCAGTTCGTCGATGCTCTCGCGGATGTCGGCGAGCGCGCGGTGGTTCCCGCCCTTCGGGGGGCTGTTGTAGTACGCCTTCGGGTACCAGCGCCGGGCCAGCTCCTTGATCGAGGAGACGTCCACGATCCGGTAGTGCAGGTGACTCTCCAGCGCGGGCATGTCCCGGCTCAGGAACCCGCGGTCGGTGGCCACCGAGTTCCCGCACAGCGGTGTGCGCCCGGCCTCCGGCACGTGCTCGCGCACGTACGCGAGGACCATCGCCTCCGCCTCGGCCAGCGTGACCCCGTGCTCCAGCTCCTCCAGCAGCCCGGAGGAGGTGTGCATCTCCCGCACCACCTCGGGCATGTTCGCCAGCGCCTCGGCGGGCGGGCGGATGATGACGTCCACACCCTCGCCGAGGATGTTCAGCTCCGAGTCCGTCACCAGTGCCGCGACCTCGACCAGGGCGTCCCGGTCGAGGTCGAGGCCTGTCATTTCACAGTCGATCCATACCAAACGGTCATTCACGCCACTCACCCTACGGCGCGATCACGCGCCGCGGGCACCGATGGAGCCGAGCGCGGCGCCGGGGCGCGGCCCTCGGAGCCGTGCTGGTCCTGGGCGTGGCCGTCCGATTCCCGGACCTCCCGCGCCTCCCGGACCTCCCTGGCCTCCCGGCCGGGGTGGCCGGCGGGGTGCGCCGGGCGGGCGTCACGGCCGGACCGCGCCTCCCGGGGCTCCCTGGTCTCGGCCGCGGTGGCGCGGACGGCCG
>NZ_BAAAKJ010000356.1:3127-7634 GCF_039527695.1 Kitasatospora putterlickiae | reverse complement strand
CCGTCGGGGAGCGCGCCGCCGCCGAGCCGCTCGCCAACGCGCAGAGCGCGGCCACACCGGCCGCCGCGCCGATCAGCCGGATCCGCCGCGCCCCGGGGCCGCCGGAGGCACCGTGTCCGGCGACGGGCGCCGGGCTCCGGTCCGCCGTCACGACGACCCGTCCATCGGTATCCGCCGGGGCGGCTGCGGCTGCGGCATGTGCTCCGTGCACCTCTCGTGTCGGCAGGAGGTCGGCCGCGCCGGGAAGGGGGCCGACACCGGACGGCCCGCCGCAAGGGCGGGCCGTCCGGCATCCGGTTAAACGATCATGCGGTGGACCGGGTTACGCCCGGCCCGGGGCGGGCCCTCCGGGGACGGCCCGCCCGAGCTGCGCCTCAGCGGCGCCCGTGCGCGATCTCGACGTTCTCCAGCACACCGACCGCGTCCGGGACGAGGATCGCGGCGGAGTAGTAGGCACTCACAAGGTAGGAGATGATCGCCTTCTCGTCGATGCCCATGAAGCGGACGGACAGGCTTGGCTGATACTCGTCCGGGATTCCGGTCTGGTGCAGGCCGATGACGCCCTGGTTGTCCTCGCCGGTACGGATGACCAGGATCGAGCTGGTGTTCTCCTTGCTGATCGGGATCTTGTTGCACGGCAGGATCGGAACGCCGCGCCACGCCGGCACCTGCTGCCCGCCGAGGTCGACGTGGTGCGGGTAGAGCCCGCGCGCGTTCAGCTCGCGGCCGATCGCGGCGATGGTCCGCGGGTGGGCGAGCAGGTAGTCGGGGTCGCGGCGGCGGTTGAGCAGCTCGTCCAGGTCGTCCGGGGTGGGCGGGCCGGAGTGGGTCTGGATCCGCTGCGAGAACTCGGCGTTGTTCAGCAGGCCGAACTCCGGGTTGTTGACCAGCTCGTGCTCCTGGCGCTCGCGCAGCGCCTCGATGGTCAGCCGCAGCTGGTGCTCGATCTGGTTCATCGGCTGGTTGTAGAGGTCGGCGACCCGGGTGTGCACCTTGAGGATCGTCTGGGCGACGCTCAGCTCGTACTCGCGCGGCTTGAGCTCGTAGTCCACGAACGCGCCGGGGAGCTGGTACTCGCCGTGGTGGCCGGCCGACATGGCGATCTCGGCCTCGCCGCGCTCGTTCTGCGCCTGGAGCGGCAGCGCGAGGAACGCCTCAAGGTGCTCCCGCAGCGCGGGCGAGTTCTCCCGGATCTGCTCGAAGTCCCGGCGGGGCAGTGACAGCACGGTGCCGGCGGTCACCGTCTTGGCGGTGAACTCCCAGACGGCGGCCGGGTCGAGCACCGCGTGCTCGCCGAAGCGGTCGCCGTCACCGAGCACGCTGACCACCGTCTCGTCACCGTACTTGCCGGTGCCGATCTGGTTGATCTTGCCGTGCGCGATCAGGTAGATCCGGTCCGCGTGCTCGCCGCGCTCGGCCAGCACCTCGCCCGGGCCGAAGTCACGCTGCTCGCAGCGGTCGGCCAGCGCGGCCAGCACCTCCTCGTCCTCGAAACCGCGCAGCAGGGCGAGTTCGCCGAGCTCCTGCGGGATGACCCGGACCTCGGAACCGGTCTTGATGAACTCCACCCGGCCGTCGCCGACGGTGTAGGTGAGGCGGCGGTTGACCCGGTAGGCGCCACCGGCGGCCTGCACCCAGGGCAGCACCTTCAGCAGCCAGCGGGAGGTGATCTCCTGCATCTGCGGTGCGGACTTGGTGGTCGTCGCAAGATTGCGGGCAGCGGCCGTCGTCAGGCTGGTCTGCTGGGCCACCTGCGGTGTCTCCGGCGTGGTCGTCTCCACGGACATCGGCAGGGCTCTCCTTTGTGTGATCGGGGCACGCCGACCCGTCGGACGGCCGGCGACAGCCGGGGAATCGGTATCGACGGATCATCAGATACGCGTATCGGTGGGAGTTTTGGTGGCCTTCGCGATGCGGTGCTCCCCGCTCGGGCGATCCATCGGAACCCTAGATCACCAAGGCCCGGGCAACCCCGCACCGCCGCCAAGCGCCCCCCGATAGGGTGAATCTCTCCGATCGGAAGGTTTGAATCCGAGGACCGTGCCCGACCGGGGCCGCGCGTTTCTGCGCATGCGAATCGCCCAGACGTAGGAACGATTCACCCCGCCCGAACGGAGGAGCGTGAAGGCCCGCACCCCAGCCGGTGGGGCGCGGGCTCGTCAAACACCTGTTCGAGATTCGAACACAGTGCGATTCCGGTCCGCGGCAGGGGCTCGGATCAGACCAGGACGGGTTCTTCGGCGAACCGGGGCTCGGAGGCGAACCACGGCCGCCGTTCGAACGACGCCGGCCGCAACTGGTCGAACCAGGTGGCCCGTTCGTCATACCGGGCGAAGAACGGCAGACCCACCCGATCCGCCTCACGGGCCTGAAGGAAGCGGCAGACGAAGACCCGCTCGCCGCCGATCTCGGCCACCCCGTCCACGCAGACCTTGCCCGGTCCGGCCGACATCACCGGCCCGCGCGCCGTCCGCTCCAGCCCCGACACCTGCCGCACGGCGTCCCGGTAGATCCCCACCGCCCGCGCCAGCGGCACCTCGAAGTAGGAGCTGGCACCGGTGTCCCGTTCGACGAACAGGTAGTACGGCACGATGCCCAGGCCCACCATGTCCCGCCAGAGCCGCGCCCACACCGCCGGATCGTCGTTGACGTGCCGGATCAGCGGCGCCTGCGCCCGGATCACCGCGCCCGTCGAGCGGATCCGCGCCACCGCCGCCCGCACCGCGTCCCCCGCCAGCTCGCGCGGATGGCTGACGTGCGCCATCACCGCCACCTGCCGTCCGGCGGCGACCGCGCGTTCGAACAGCCGCAGCAGGTCGTCGGCGTCCGCGTCGGTGGTGAACCGGTGCGGCCACCAGGCCAGCGCCTTGGTGCCCAGCCGGATCGTGCGCAGGTGCCCGGTGTCCGGGCCGAGCAGCGGCTCGACGTAGCCGGCCAGCCGGGCGGTGGACATGATCAGCGGATCGCCGCCGGTGATCAGCACGTCGGAGACCTCGCGGTGGGCGCGCAGGTACTCCAGCGCGGTCGCCGGGCCCGGCAGGCTCTGCCGCAGGTCCGGCTCGCCGACGAACTGCGCCCAGCGGAAGCAGTAGCCGCAGTAGGCGTGGCAGCTCTGCCCCTGCGCCGGGAAGAGCAGCACCGTCTCCCGGTACTTGTGCTGGAGTCCCGGCACCGGACGGCCGTGCAGCTGCGGGATGTTCTCCTCCAGCTGCCCGCCCGGGTGCGGGTTGAGGGACCGCCGGGCGGCCGCGACCGCCTCCGCCAGCCGCTCCTTGGGAGCGCCCTCGGTGAGCAGCGCGGAGATCCGCTCGAAGATCTCCGGCGGGAGCATGTCCCGGTGCGGGAAGGTCAGCCGGTACATCGGGTCGTCCGGGACGCGGTCCCAGTCGATCAGCTCGTCGAGGACGTGGTTGTTCACCTTGAACGGCAGGACGGCCGCGACCACCGCGATCTCGTGCCGCAGCCGCTCGCCCGCCCCGGCGAGCTGCGGCAGCCCGGCCAGCCGGTGGCCGGGGATCGCGCGCAGCTTCGGCCGCCGGCCGGCCGCGGGGTCGTCGTTCACGCCCTGGTCTTGTACGGTTCGCACCCGTGTCACCCTTCTCCCGGCCGCTCCCCGCGGCCCTGTGGGCAGCCTAACCGTCGCGGCGTGACCCCACGTCAGGGGGATTGGGTGGTCGGGTGGTTGAGACCACCTGGCCGTTCGGCGACGGCCCCCGGGGCGGGCCCGGGGAGCGCCGGTGCGCGATCCACCACAGGCCGCTCACCACGACGGACAGCACGATCAGCACCAGGGCCATGACGGGCCAGCGGCTGTCGGCGAGCCGGAGGTCGGCGACCAGCAGGACCCCCACCGCCACCAGCGGGACGAGCAGCGCGACCAGCACCCGGCCGGCGGCGGCCACCATCCCCGGCGAGGCCCTGGACCCGGGAGAGCCGGGCCAGTCGGCGGGCTCCCCGCCGAAGTGGAAGGCGAGCGCGCGGGCGGCCAGCCGGTCGGTGGCCCGGTTGTAGGAGAACGCCATGTAGGGCAGCCAGATCAACGGGGCGACGGTGCCCACCAGGAGCACCAGGGCGAGCAGCCCCCAGTCCAGCGCGGTGCGCCAGCGGGACGGCGGTGGAACGACGTCCTCACTGGTCAGCCCGAGCAGGCGGGCCATCCGCCACAGCAGCGAGCCGAAGCCCCGGAACCGGCCGGGCCGGCCGGTCCGCGGCGGCGGGCCGGCGGCGAGCGCCCGCTCGGCGGAGGCGAGGTCGGGGTGCGCCCCCTGGAGGACCAGCAGCTCGGGGGCGCGGGCCCGGTCCGCGGGGTCCTTGCCGGTGAGGGCGGCGACCTCCAGCAGGAGCTGCCCCTGGGCCAGCAGCGCGGTGCAGAACGCGAACGGGGCCATCCAGAGGAAGGGGCCGGCGACGAAGGCGCCCTCGCTCTGGCTCACCCGGCGGGCGTGGTCGACGGCCCGCCGGGCCAGCTCCGGCTCAGCGGCCTCCGGGTGCGCCGCCCGGAGCGCCG
>NZ_BAAAKJ010000356.1:2485-3122 GCF_039527695.1 Kitasatospora putterlickiae | reverse complement strand
CCACCCGGCGGGCGGCGCGCGGCCCCCGGTGGCGTACGGCGAAGACGGCGAGCAGCTCGGGCATCCGGGCCGGGTGGGCGCGCATCGAGCGCATCAGTTCGGTGAGGGGGGCACCCTCCACGTCCCCGGACCGCTCGGGATCCCCGGACCGCCCTGGGTGCTCGGGGGGCCCGGGGTCCGGGTCTGTCGTTGGGGCCACGTCCGTCCCACCGCTCCGCCGCACGCTCCGGCCGCGCCCGGGCCGGCGGCGCGCCCGGGGCTTCTCCCAGCCTAGGACCCGAGGCCCGGGCCCCGCCTGTCAGGCGATCTCGAAGCCCTGCCGGACCCGGTCGAAGCGGCCGGCCGCGAGGTCGTCGTGGGTGATCCAGAAGGAGACGTTGACGCACTCGCCCCAGTCGGCGTCCAGGACGCCGCCGTCGATCTGGAGCAGCGGGCGGTGACCCTCGGGGCGGCCGGTGTCGGTGTCGCACCAGCCGAGCACCCGGACCGCCGGGCGGGGCAGCTGTTCGGCGAGGTCCTGGGCGAGGTCGAGGGCGATCAGGAAGTCGTCCGGGAACAGCCGTTCCAGCTCGTGGTCCTGGTAGGACGGCGCGGACAGCGCCCGGGCGGCCCGGACCGGGACGGGCGGGACGGCGGG